>JAKAMM010000350.1 GCA_021812905.1 Chloroflexota bacterium
CGGTCATGCTTCTTCTCTCATTATTCTGGATTTATTCACCCGCAATGCGGTCATTGACCAAATCGCTTAACAACCCTGCTACAAATCTCACGGTTGGGATGGTGCGTGCGTAGGACATTCTCATCGGACCAAGCACGCCCAGCGTGCCCGTTGCCATGCCAGGGACGCCGTAACGCGCCAGCACGATCGAACATTGGCGGAGTTCTTCCCATCCGCCTTCGCCGCCGATCAACACCTGCAATCCGCCGACTCTGCTGTTGGTTGAAGCGCGCGCCATCAGGTCTTGTAAAGTTGAGCGCTCCTCGAACAGACGCAGGGTGCGGCGGCCATCATCCGACTCGGCAAATTCAGGCTCGCCCATAAAATTGGTCAGGCCATCGGTGTAAAGTTCACCGGAGACGCTTGCCTCGGTGCGGCGCAGGTCTTGAACGATAAGGGTCAATACATCCTGTTCGAGCGCGTCGGCATGAGCTGAAAGGGCCGCGACACCGTCCACGGCCTGGCCCGCTAAAAGTCCGTTAAGATGCGAGGCCGTTTGGCTGAGTCGCTCCTGTGAGACGGGTTCGGCCAACGTCAGGATTTGTTGCGAGACCTCGCCACCCGTCATCACGAACACCATCAGCACTTGTCTGCCTTGAGTCGAAATTAACTCAACGTGTTGGTAGCGGGCCTCATCGGCGCGCGGCGCTGTAACGACCGACACACCCTGCGATTGATGCGCCAGAACGGAGGCGGCCAGGTGCATCCATTGATCCACATCGGGGCGCGCCTGATAGAACTGGTGCGAGATGGTGTGCCGAACCGACTCGGGCAATTCGGCCTGATGGATCATCTGTCCGACGAAGTAACGATAACCGTCCTCGCTGGGCACGCGGCCCGCGGATGTATGCGGCTGACGCAGATACCCCATCTCGGTCAATGCCGACATCTCGTTGCGAATGGTTGCCGAGGAGAGGTCAAGGTGATAATGCTCTGCCAGCCGTTTCGAGCCGATGGGCTGAGCGGTATCAATATAATCACGGATGATCAGAACCAGCAGAGTTTTTTGGCGTTCAGTCAGTTCGTACATTTATGCCTTCGCACAAGTTGGCACTCTCTTTTGGAGAGTGCCAGTATGACGACAGAAATCATAACATGCGGGAGGGATGAGGTCAATAAGAGGAGTGTAAGAATAAGAGAGACGACCCGCTGGGTCGTCTCTGGAGCTCACAAATTTTGATTAAGGAGCGACTGGCCGCCAGGCGGGGTCAAAATCCACGCCGGGGTCTTTTGTAAGACGTGTGCGTTGCGTTCCAGGAAGAGTTGCAAAGAAGATATCTCTATTGTTTTCGTTGCCACTGAAGCTTTCAAAAGCCAGCCAGAAACCATCTGGAGAGTAGTGCAAATTCTCGATCGGCCCTGATCCAAGCTTCAGCCTTGTGCCTTGATTCGTGTTGCGATTTTCATATATGATACTTAGCGCCCACGGCTGAACGGGGCCAGTGGCATTGCGTTCGTTGAACAGGATCATCTTTCCATCTGGCGACCAAATTGGTAGATAGTCCCAGAATTGCTGCCCACTACGGACGATCTGTTGCTGGCCTTCACCAGTATCCGTCATCGTCCATATCTGATAAACGCCAACTCGTTTTTCCGCAAACGCAATCTGATTGCTGAACGGCGACCAGGATGGCTGGCGGGTATCTACATTGATCAGCGTATTCGTCAGCCGCCTGACCGATTGATCGGTCAGGTTGTAGACATAGATTTGCATGTGCCCATCGCGCAGGGAAGTAAAGGCAATGCGGTTGCCATCGGGCGCCCAGGCAGGTTCGAAGTCTCCGCCGGGGACGGTAGGTATGGGCGTGAGACCACTTCCATCGGCATTGATAATGTAAAGCGCTGTATCTTTGGGAGGATTCTCGGAGAGATCCAAACGATGACTGCACGGCGAGACAAAGACGAGCTGCGTACCATCCGGCGACCAGGAAGGAGCGCAGGCACCTTCAGGGATATTGGTAATTGGCTGAATGTGCTCGCCAGTAATATCGCTCAAAATAATCTGCGGCGTTCCACCTGCCCGGTTTGAAGCAAATGCAATTTGTCCCATTCCTCCGCCTATGGGCGTGGGTAAAAGTGTAGGTATCTCGGTTGGAGTCTCACCAGGGATTAAAGTCCCCGTTGCAACTCCAGTTGCAATCTTGGTTGGAGTCAATGTAAAGGTTGAAGAAGGCGGGACAGGTGAAACCGTTTTGGTCGGCATAATATCCGCCACGGTGGAAAGTGGCGTATTTGTCGGCAGAGGAGTCGCAGTTGAGATCGGACTAATAATATGCGGTAACGCGTTACGCAAACTGGCAGGTAAACCGCCCGGGGAGAAAACGGCAACAGCTATAAGAGCCGCGATCAATAATAGCAAAAACCAAAACCATGCACCGTTTCCACGACGGCGGTTCCTGGGCGGGACAAAAGGTTTGTCTTCATCAACCGGCGGAGGCGGGAGCGGCCCACCGGGCTTGTCAGACTTGGGTTCGCTCTTTTTATCTTTCTGACCTTCAGGCGGAGCATCCGTCACGTCAGGTGGCGGCGTGACCGTGAACTCCCCGATCAGACGCCGGGTCCTGGATTTTGAATTGAGCAATGCCTTCTTGAAATCATCCGGCAATTGAAAACGATCGGCGGGATCAATCGCCATGGCCTTTTCGATCGCGGCAGCCAAGCGGCGGGATATTTTTGTATTGCGCTTGCGAAGCGGAGTCAGTTGGGCGTTATCCATGGCGCGCGCCAAACCGTCTTCGGGGATCATGCCGCATAACGCGGCATATAATGTAGCGCCCAATGAATAAATATCAGTGCGCGGATCGGTGCGCGCGGTGCCGTATTGTTCGGGTGGAGAATAACCGGGCGTCATGGCGCGCGCGCCGGTGGTCGTGGCCTGACTACCCTGTACCACTTTTGCGAGACCAAAGTCCACAAGGAAGATGTGACCGTCGGGCGTGATCTTGACATTGCCCGGCTTGATATCGCGATGCAGGATCGGCGGCTTGCGCGTGTGTAAATAGGTCAGCGCGTCACAGATGGCGGCGCCAACCATGACAGCA
>JAKAMM010000351.1 GCA_021812905.1 Chloroflexota bacterium
CCGCGACGAATTCGGCTACGATCTTCTTACTGCTGTCACCGGCGTTGACTATCTTCCAGAAAATAAAATGGAAGTGGTTTACCACGCTTACAAAACCACCGGCGGACCCGGCCTGGTGTTCAAAGTTCAAGCCCCGCGCGTGGACCCGATTGAGGTCCCATCGTTGATCGAAGTCTATCCCGGTGCTGATCTGCAGGAGCGCGAAGCCTGGGATCTGCTCGGAATTAAATTCACCGGTCACCCCGACCTGCGCCGCATTTTGATGTGGGAAGGTTACGAAGGCCATCCGCTTCGCAAAGATTGGAAAGAGCCGTTCTACGAAGAAGATTTCAAGCCGTTCAAGAGTCGCTGGCCGGAAGGCAAGCACGTTTCGGCAGAAGAGAAAAATGCATTCAAGGACAATCTCAAGTTCCCGCAGAACTTCGACCCTGAGAAGTGGGTCCCTGAAGGCGACGCCATGCTTTATGGCTCACTCGCCAAATACACCACGGTTGATCCCACCGGTCTCAAGGCTGATCGTATCGTGGTCAACATGGGCCCGCAACATCCGTCCACACATGGTGTGTTCCGCGCCGCCATCACACTCGAAGGCGAGACCATTGTCGGCTTGAAACCCGTCGTCGGTTATCTGCATCGCAACCACGACAAGATTGGCGAACGCAACACCTTCCTGCAGAACATGCCGTACACCGACCGTCTCGATTACTTCAACTCAATGAGCAATAACTTCGGGTATGCCATTGCAATTGAAAAGTTGATGAACATCAAAGTGGCCGAGCGCGCCGAATACCTGCGCGTCATCATGGCCGAACTCAGCCGTATTCAGAACCACCTTGTGTTCGTCGGCATGTTGCTGAACGATCTCGGCGCGATGTACACACCCGCGTTGTACGCCTTCGAAGAACGCGAACTAATCCTTGACATCTTCGAAGCCACAGCTGGTTCGCGCATGATGTGCAATTACTTCCGTTTTGGCGGTGTTGTCCGCGACCTGCCGGAAGGTGTTTTGCAAAAAATTAAAGATTTGGCTTTCGACCGCCTTCCCTCCAAGACCGATGAAATGGAACGTTTCCTGAGTGAAAATGAAGTCCTAGTCTCGCGCTTGCAGGGAATCAACGTCATCAACGCTGAGGACGCAGTCAAGTTCTCGATGACGGGGCCGGTCCTGCGAGCCGCGGGCGTGCCTTACGACATCCGCCGCGCCGACCCGTATGGCATTTATGACCGCTTCGACTTCGATGTGGCTGTCCGCCCCAACGGCGACCTAATGGACAACTATCTCATTCGCATCGACGAGATTCGCCAGTCGCTTCGCATCGTGCAGCAGGCGGTCAAGCAGATTCCCGAAGGGCCGATCAACTCGCAGAAACCGCAGTATCAGGTCCGGGTCCCGGCAGGTGAAGCGTACGGTCGCATCGAGTCGCCAAAAGGCGAACTGGCCTATTATGTCGTCTCGAACGGCAAGCCGAATCCGTGGCGCTATCATGTCCGCCCGGCGTCATTCGTCAACATTACCGCCCTCGAGAAGATGTGTCTCGGCACCAAGATCGCCGACTTCGTTGTGCTGCTCGGCGTGCTCGATATTGTGATGGGCGAGCTGGATAGATAATACCTGTTGTCATTGCGAGGGCTGGTGGTTGAGTAGGGCGAGTGTTTTTCTCGCCCGTATCGAAACCCAGCCCGAAGCAATCTCCTTGTTGATGTGGGGATTGCTTCGTCGGGGAAAAACCCCTCCTGGCAATGACAGTGATATATGGAGAATAAACTATGTATGGAAAAGGCATTCTAAAAGGATTACGCGTCACATGGGATCGCTTCTGGGCTACATACACGGAAGACCTCGCATGGATGTTGCGCGGCAAGAAACGCTACTTCAACGAAGATGGCGTAAGAGCGCGTGCCGATAAGGGCACACGCGGCATTTTCACCGTTCAATATCCGGAAGAAAGATTGATCGCGCCCGAGGAATTACGTTATGTTCCATTTTTGGTTTACGATGAAGCCGCGGATGGAAAAAAGGATGTGCGTTGCACCTCATGCGGAATTTGCGCTAAAGTGTGCCCGCCACAGTGCATATGGATCGTGCGGACAAACGATCCTGTCACTGGACGCCCTGTGCCCGTGCCCGCTGACTTTTACATAGACGTAGACATCTGCATGAACTGCGGCCTGTGCGCGGAATATTGTCCGTTCGATGCGATCATTATGGATCACGATTTCGAGATCGCATCCTACACTCGCAACGTATACAATATGGAAAAACTTCTCAAGCCCGCTTCATATTACAAGAGCATCCGCCCATTGAATTACCAGCGCAACGAGGACGAGCGCAAGGCCAAGGAAGCCGCCAAGGCTGCAAAAGCCGAGGCGAGCGCGGCGTAATAGTTTGTCATTGCGAGCGCATTTCGCGAAGCAATCCCTTAAGCGAGGAGATTGCTTCGCCCCTTTGGGGCTCGCAATGACGTGAGAGTATCGGTAGATAAAAACAAATGACAAACAAAATAACAAAAGAAGCGGTGCTGGCGGAATTGAGCAAAGTCCAGGAACCTGAGTTGAATCGGGATTTGGTCACGCTCAATATGATTCGCAATTTGGAGATCGAAGGCGAAAAAGTTTCGTTTACGGTGATGCTCACCACGCCTGCCTGCCCGTTGCGCGGACAGATCGAGAAGGAAGCGCGCCAGGCAGTGATGAACGTCGCGGGCGTGAAGACGGTTCAAGTCAAGCTGGATTCGGACGTTCCCAACGATGGACGCATGCGCGGGCTGGTCAATATGCCTATCCGCAACGCGATCGCCATCGGCTCCGGAAAAGGCGGCGTTGGCAAGAGCACGGTCTCGGTCAACGTGGCGGTTGCGCTGGCGCAAAGCGGTGCGCGCGTTGGTCTGCTTGATGCAGACATCTACGGCCCCAACGTTCCAACCATGATGGGCGTCGAAAAACTTCCTCCGCCGAACGGAAACAAACTTGTCCCCGCAACAACATACGGGCTAAAAATGATCTCGATGGGCCTGTTGGTCAAACCAGGACAGCCCTTGATCTGGCGCGGGCCGATGCTCAACTC
>JAKAMM010000352.1 GCA_021812905.1 Chloroflexota bacterium
GGAGAATTTACCCGCGCAACGCATTTATCCAAAGGATGGCGAGTTGATCTGGCTGGTGGACGAAGACGCAGCCAGTAAGTTGCCAAACAAGACCAAAGGTTTGAATATTTGCGAAGGATGAGTGTCAACGTCATTGCGAGCCGTTCTTCGGCGAAGCAATCCCCTCCGCAATTTGGGAGATTGTTTCGCCGCAAAGAACAGCGGTTCGCAATGACGTAAATTAACGGAGGCAGAAAATTATGGAACTGGCAATTATTGGTTTGGGCAAGATGGGTTTGAACATGGCGACCCGCCTCATACGCGGAGGTCATCGTGTGGTGGGTTACGCGCGCAGCAAAGAATCAATTCAAGCAGCTGTCGAGAACGGCGCAGAAGGCGCTCATTCGCTTGAAGAAATAGCGAAAAAACTCAAGGCGCCGCGTGCGGTTTGGGTCATGGTCCCGGCCGGTCAAGCCACTGACGAGACAATAGAAAAACTATCCAGACTGCTCGAAAAAGGCGATACCGTCATTGATGGTGGAAATTCCAATTACAAGGACTCGATCCGTCACGCCGAGCTGTTGAAAGCAAAGGGAATCCATTTTCTCGATTGCGGTACAAGCGGAGGCGTCTGGGGTCTGGCCGAAGGTTACAGCATGATGATCGGCGGCGAAGTTCACGTCGTGGAAAAGACGCGGCCAATCTTTGAGACGCTTGCGCCCAGCAAGGATCAAGGCTGGGGACGTGTCGGGCCGCATGGTTCAGGTCATTATGTCAAAATGATTCATAACGGCATCGAGTATGGCATGATGCAAGCTTACGCCGAGGGCTTTAGCATTTTGAGATCAAAGAAAGAATTCGAACTGGATCTGCATAACGTTTCGGAGATCTGGCGTTTTGGAAGTGTGGTCCGTTCCTGGCTTTTGGATTTGGCCGCCGACGCCCTCAAAGAAGACCCGACGCTTTCAGACATCAAACCCTGGGTCGCCGATTCCGGCGAGGGCCGTTGGACGGTCGCCGAGGCTATCGATCTCAACATTCCTGCCCCCGTGATCACACTGGCTCTTCAAATGCGTCTCGCCAGCCGTGATGATGAGAACTATACTGCACGTATGCTCGCCGCTCTGCGTAATCAATTTGGCGGACATGCCATAAAGAAAAGCGACTAACCTCAAAGTTTGACGGTCAATACCCATGTCGCTATTGGATACTATATGAACAATAATTTACCAACTTCAATCGTCATCTTCGGCGCATCCGGCGACTTAACCCAGCGTAAACTCGTACCATCCCTGTTCAGCATGTTCCGCAAGGGACGTGTACCAAAACAATTCCGTGTGGTCGGATATGGCAATACCGCTTTCAGCGATGACCAGTTCCGTTTACATCTCGCCGAGGGCATGAAACAATTTGCATCGTTCTCTTATACCGATGAAGAATGGACGAGCTTCGCGGGCCATCTGGCTTATCAACAGGGCCGTTATACCGACCTGGCCGATTTTAAAAAGCTTGGCAATTTCATGAGCAAATGGGAAAACGGTTCCGGCAATCGCATGTATTACATGGCAACGCCGCCCGGAATCTTCCCCAACATCATCGACCTGCTGGGTCTGACCGATCAATTGCACGAAAATGGCAATTGGCGGCGCGTGGTTATCGAAAAACCGTTCGGCGTGGACGCGGTCTCTGCGCACAGCTTGAACCAGCAAATCCATAAAGTACTGAATGAGAATCAAATTTATCGCATCGATCATTATCTCGGCAAGGAAACCGTTCAGAATATTTTAGTCACGCGCTTTGCGAATACCATTTTCGAGCCGCTCTGGAATCGCAACTACATTGACCATGTCGAGATCACCGTCGCGGAACAGGTCGGCGTGGAACACCGCGCCGGTTACTATGACACCGTCGGCGTGGTGCGCGACATGCTTCAAAACCACCTGCTGCAACTGGTCTCACTGGTTGCTATGGAGCCGCCCTCTTCGTTTGAAGGGAACGCCTTGCGTAACGAAAAGGTCAAAGTGTTGAATTCCATCCAACCGATCAAAAAAGAGAACGTCATTAACAATACTGTGCTGGCGCAATATAAAGGTTATCGCGTCGAGGAAGGCGTCAAAGCCGAATCGACCACGCCGACTTATGCCGCGCTCCGTTTGCAAATCGACAACTGGCGCTGGCAGGGCGTTCCGTTCTATCTGCGCTCCGGCAAGCGGCTGGCCCAAAAACTCTCGCAGATCACGATTGAGTTCAAGGAACCGCCGCACCTGCTCTTCCCCACCGCGCGCGGAAAGATAACGCCAAACATGCTGGTGCTTTATCTTCAACCAGACGAAGGCATCCACTGGCGATTCGAAGCCAAGGTTCCAGATACGGCCGCGGACATGCGCTCGGTGGACATGGAATTTCACTACGCAGACTCTTTCGGCAAAACAGCCATTCCCGAATCTTATGAACGTCTCTTACTGGATGCTTTGACAGATGACGCCTCCCTGTTCACTCGCGCCGACGAAGTGGAAACCGCCTGGGGATTGATCGATCCCATTATAGAAACCTGGGATAAACAGAAACAGCCCCTGCCCGAATATGAATCTGGCACCTGGGGTCCAGCCGAAGCGGATAAATTATTGGGCCGAGACGGACGATCCTGGTCAAGCTGGGATGGACGAGTGGAATAACAGTCGAACTCTTATATGCTTCGCAAAATCTCGGAGTTCTTGTTTTTTCATCTATAATTTGATGGCGTCTTTTCAATAAAGCGGGTCCCCCATCTTTTTGAGAAGATCCATTTGATGACACCTTCATCCCGGAGCTGACCATGTCTATCATTTCTATTTTTGAATCCAAATTACCTGCGGACTCGTTGAAAACTTTCCACAGCTTGAAGACCCCGTTCATGATCCAGCAATATCTGGATTCGCTTTCGTACCAGGCCGTGGAGCGCGACCGCTCGCCATTGAACGTGATGCTTGATGGGCAGAGTCATTGCCTCGATGGCGGACTGCTCGGTGCGCTGGCTTTGTGGCGAATCGGATTCAAGCCGCTCATTCTGGACATCAGGCCTGATCCCGGTGTAGACGACGATCA
>JAKAMM010000353.1 GCA_021812905.1 Chloroflexota bacterium
AATTGTTTAGTGACTATCTTTGCGGCTTTGTGTAAATTGCGTGCGCGGGAATAATACCCAAGCCCTTCCCATAAATTCAAGACATCCTGCTCCGAAGCATCCGCCAGAGCTTTGACAGTTGGAAATTGTTTCATCCATTTTTCAAAATATGGAATGACCGTCTCGACGCGTGTCTGTTGAAGCATGATCTCCGAGACCCACACCGCGTATGGATCGTCGCGAAGCAGTCCGCGCCAGGGGAGGTTGCGTTTGTTGTCGCGATACCAGTTTAGGAGTCCAGAAGAGAAGCGGGGCATGATTCAGTTATCAGTTATCAGTGAACAGTCAGTGGTCAGTTGCAGAGATTGGCAAGGGGCTGACTTAAGTAGGCGGAATCCGAATCAGGAAAGAGGATCAGTCGAACATCAATGTAATCTGTTTGCTGGCAACCAAGAAGGATAGCGTCCGCGGCTTGCGGGAAGTTGGGCATGTCTCTGGATTGAAAAAGCGCGTCACTGCGTGTTTGGTTCAGAAACAAAAAGCCCATGCGCGCAAAATCGCGCGGCATGTAAGACGGCCACGGGTGCGCCGAGGCCAGGCCGGTATCGCGTGTGAAAAAACGCGGATATAGTACACGCCCGATTTGCAGAACAGCCTGTGGTTGCGCGGCAAATGCCGCGAGTTGAGTCTGGTCTACGCCAAGTATTTTTACTGCGGGTGATGATAAAAGTTTTGCCGATAAAGTTGCAGGTGTTTGATTTGCATAACGCGGCGTAGCAATGCCTTCGGCCATCCATGGCAACGCGCCGAAGAAAACAAAAACTCCGGCCAAGAGAATGCCTGATTTCCAATCGGTATTTTTTGTATTGTAGGTCGGATTGGCAATCCGACTTACGTGTTGAAAAATTGGCATGAAGATTTTTTCGGGATTGGCTCCAAACCACAAAGCCGCGCTTGCAAATATTTCGGCCACGCCGATGCCGAAATAAAAATATGAGATCCAATCGGCGGGGAAGGAGTAACGCCAGCCGGAGAAGCGGCCAATTCCATTTGCGAGAGAATAGCCAAGCGAGAAGGCCAGCGGAATTAATCCCGCCCAGCGCAGGCGCTTCCAGGATGCACCGAGACCGAGAGCAATAATGGAAAGATAGAAGATGATGAGCAGGAGGTTATACCAACTCAAGCTGCCGTCCCATTGCATCCAGTAAAGATTGATCGGAGCCAACAGGCCATTGTAGGATTGGATCAGCGGCAAAGCCAGAATACCGCTGATTTGAGTCGCAAAGAAATGTGTGGCGATGAAACCGAAGACGAACTTTGGATCTTTCAATGCAAACGTCAGCAATATCCCGAGCAGGCCTTTGCCCTGCAAGTCCACACTTTGCAGATCAAGATTGCCGGTGTATTTATATTGGCTGGCAATAACTTGATATTCGAAGGGAGCATCGAAAGTGATGTGGCCGCTTATTAAATGGTTATGGATCAGCCAGGGTGTAATTGAAAAGACAATTCCTAACAGGAAGAAAGTGCAAAGAAGAAGGAAGGTGTTTTTATTCTTCCAGCCAAAAGCGGGTAAAGCTACAAGCAGGATAAAAGGCAAAATCAACATGGACTGTGTGCGCAACAGCATCAATATCCCGAACATGCCGCCTGCCGCCAGCGCGCTTTTCCAGTCTTTGCGCTCCAGCCAGCGTAATACGAACAGACAGGCAAGCGTGATCAGTAAAAACGTCGGCAGATCCACAAGCAGGGTCTTCGTGTTGGATACACGCGTTTGCGAAGAGATAAGCAGGCTGGTCCACTCACGGAAGATGGCAAACAACGCAATGATGACGCCCGCCGTGCGGCTGTGTAATTTTTTGCCAAGATAATAAAGCGCCACCGAAAAGAACGCCAATATGAGAGTCTGCCCGGCGATGATTAGGTTGTAGCGCTCCCCCACCAGCAAATGCAAGATCGCCAGCAAAACAATGTAAAGCGGACGCGTCGGGATGTCGCCCTGATACGGATAGCCGATCAACAAGCTGTGCGCCATCGAGTCGTAATAACCCGCGTCGGAATTCGGGAAAGGTTGAAACGTCGGCGGATCCATTGGCGCGTAGAAACTATTCTGCATCATGCTGACAGGGACACTGAGCCAGATAATGACGGCTAAGAGCCAGATAACGACAGGAAGGATAAAGTCAATCGAGCGGATGCGCGATGAAAGCGAAAAACACAAAACGCAAATCCCGCCGAGGATGGCAAGACCCAATTGCCAGCCCATGACCGGCACGCCCGGCTCACCCCAGTAGGCTTTGTCCGGCGTCAGGCCGATGCGGGTGAAAGAGACAAATAGAAAAACAGAAATAAGAATAATGAAAGCGATGAATGCTGAGAAAAATATCGGTTTGCGCTGCTGAATATTTTCGTGATGAAATCCAAAGCAAATACAAAGTAAAAAGAGAGAAGTTTGCAGACTTAGGGCCAGCAAATAAAACAGGAGCGGACTGAGGCGTTGGTAATAAGGCAGGGAATGCACAGGGTCGAGATAACGCAAAAGGAAGAGCGAAACGGCCAACGTCAAGGAAAGAAGCGCCGAGCTAGCAGTGAACGCAGGACGCGCGAGCGAGTCAAGTTGCTTTGGCGGACGCACTGAAAAATATATCCACAAAGCGAAAAACGCAAGCAGCGCGGCAAGCAGGGCCAGGCGCGAGATCGAAAAACTACTGCCCTCATGAGGAATCAGAGCCAATGCAAAGAAGGCGGCTCCCGCTTCGAGAGCCGCCAAAATAAAGAACCATCGCCAATGAGATGAATTTGAATTCACTGCTAAAATTGAAAGCCGTTGCGTGCGGGCACGATCTTATACGAAAAATTGTTGACGTACGCGAGAAGCCGTTCTTCGAGCGCGCTCCAATCTTTCGAGTTGAATACTTTTCGCGCAGCCGATTCGGTATCCGCCAGCAAGCCGACTTGGATCTGCGGATACGAGCCATACACGGTGGCCCATGCGTCAATCGGTTGAAAGCCCAGGCGCTGAACGCCCGGCACCCATTCTCCGATCACGAACTCGAAATATTCCTGTTCGTGTTCGGATGCAA
>JAKAMM010000354.1 GCA_021812905.1 Chloroflexota bacterium
GTGTTTGCAGACGCAGCAATGGACGGTGTTGCCGCGCCCGCTTCAAGGTCGGGACTGGAAGCGGAGGCCGTCAAAGCGGCCAGAGTCTGCGCTACAACCGTCCCCAGCAAATCCGGCGTTGAGATGCCGCCCATTGGAACGTCCAAGCCACAGGCCAGGCTGGCCAACGCCAGGACCAAGCTGCCTGCCACCATTCGCCACAAACGAGTCCGCATGCTGCCTCCGTTCCTTGAAATACAAAAGTAGTAACCTTTCAATAAAGCGGGGTGTGGGGTGTTTTTGGTAAATCTTCCGAAATATTATAAACGGGATTATAAATCCGTTTTGCAGAGCGTATACTGAAATTACTTATTGGCTAAAAAAAGGAGCAGCCCGTGTCTCACCGTCATTCGATCTTTTGCATCCTTCCGCCGCACATGCTGAACGAAATTGCACAGCGCGGCACGCCTGAACAACGAGATCTGGCCTTGAGAACCATCGCCACCTCCGGCCGCATACGCGCCCAGCGCGTCATCTGGCAGGCGGCAGTCGCAGCTTCCATGACTGCCGTTCCGGTCGGGCATAAACAACGTGAAGTCTACGACGCAAAGAACGGCCCTTCGCTTCCGGGCGTTCTGGTACGCGGCGAGAATGAAGCGCCATCCAGCGATGTGTCTGTCAATGAAGCCTTCGACGGTGCGGGCGCAACTTTCGACCTCTATTATGCAGTGTATGGCCGGAATTCCGTGGATAACCGCGGACTAAAGCTCGTATCCAGCGTTCATTACCAAACAAATTACGATAACGCTTTTTGGAACGGCGATCAAATGGTTTATGGTGATGGCGACGAAGGCCTGCCTCCTGCCCAGCGTCTTTTCAATCGCTTCACCATTTCTTTGGATGTCATCGGGCACGAACACACACACGGCATCACGCAATACGAAGCAAATTTAAATTATGCCGACCAGCCCGGCGCGCTCAACGAATCCATGTCCGACGTGTTCGGCTCACTGGTCAAACAATACAAGCTCCAGCAGACGGCGGATCAGGCCGACTGGATCATCGGTCAAGGCTTGCTGACAGCCAACGTCCACGGCATTGGACTGCGCTCGATGAAAGCACCAGGCATGGCTTACGACGATCCGATTCTCGGCAAAGATCCTCAGCCGGATTCGATGAGCGGCTACGTCAACACCACCCAGGACAGCGGCGGCGTCCACATCAACTCTGGAATTCCCAACCGCGCCTTTTACGCCACGGCTATTGAGATCGGCGGCTTCGCCTGGCAAAAAGCCGGATTGATCTGGTACAAAACCCTGACCGATAAACTCACTGCCACTTCCAATTTTCAAGATGCGGCCAATCTAACCTTCCAAGCTGCAGGAGAGATTTATGGCGCGGGAAGTCCCGAACAGAACGCAGTCGCCAAAGGCTGGCAGACGGTCGGCATCACGGTCAACGCCAGCGGTGGCACGCCTAAACCAACACCACAACATCTTCCTGGTTCGGGCTGCATGACAGCCGTCTTGCGAATGTTCGGCCTGGCCCGCTGACATGACCCGCATCATCTTTCAACGCTCAGGCGGATTCGCTGGACGCACGATCAGCATCACACTGAACGTGAATGACCTGCCGCCGGATCAGATCTCGACCTTGAACAGACTACTGGCCGAGGCGGATTTTTTCAACCTGCCAGCGGACTCTGCCAAACGCCCTGTACCCGACGAATTCATCTACGCCGTCACGATTGAAACCGATCAACAGAGTCACACCGTCCGCACCAGCGACACGGCCGCGCCAGAATCTCTGCGTCCCCTGCTCGATGATCTGTCCCTGCGTGCGCGCACTCAACGCGCATAAACATCCGCTTTTACATTTTCCCAGGCACAACCCTACTCGCTGGATGCCGATCCCGCATCGTTTTTGATTTGAACCTATTCGATCTGCACCGCTTCCATAACTTCGACTGAAAGGATCGGATCGTACGACCCGGACTTGCAATAATAAATTCGATATGATATCCCGTCACGAAAATATTTTCCCGTTTCTTCCAGGAATGAAAAATTCTTCCCGCCGACGATAACTTTATATCCACTACCTCCCTGCTGGAAATGTTCCTTCGCCACCGTTGCTTTTCCCTCCACGACTTTGAGCGCCGCGTCAATCAGGCCTTCAGCCTGCTTCCGCATCAGAAAGATTCCGCCAGCGATCACAGCGAAGGCAACCAACAAAGACGCCCCAAGCAAGGCTATATTCAACGGACTCGAAAAGAGTAAACTACGCGTATCTTCGTTTCGCAGGAACAATCCCGCGATCAGAAAAAAGCCGAAAAGGATAAATCCCATTGCGATCAAGGATGATTGCATCGAACAGCCCACAATTCCCCGCGATAGACCTTTCAACCGCTCCCGTTGCCGCTTACTGATCAAGCTGCGTTGATTTGACTTTAGACCATCTTCGGTAAAGTCAAACACTTCCATCAAATTTCGTTGAGAATTTGACATCGGTCATCTCCCGCCAAGATTTTCTTCCCCATCAGGGATAAATCAACGGAAACTGTTTATCAAACGAAAAATGCAATTTGCCGGGCCGCCCGGCTCTTGCCCGATTTTGGCAAGCTGGCGCGCCTTCGTATCCATTAACTCCCCCACCAAAATCGCGTCCATCTGACACAACACAGGATGTTTCTCGATGACCGCCGCGTAAGGACAATGCCCAAACAGGATATTTGGCCCCTCCGCTCCTGCTTCCCAGCGCGCCTGATAATTCATTTCGTTAAATTTTTCGATGACAAGCGCCAAACGTTTAGCGACTGGAATTTTGGATTCAGCCTGCCCAATCTCATTGACTAATCCTTTTGCCAGCGCACTCAAAGCATCTTCGCGTTTTGAGGAAGACAGGTTGCCCAGCCACTCGTCCAGTAATCTATCTGACAACAAAGCCAGGTTGTTTCCCAAAAGATTCTCCGAAAGCCGGTATAGTTTTGTTGGCCGGCCGCGCCCTTCTTTTTGCACCACACCGATTTCTTCGATCCGCCCATCTGAAGCCAGCACCGATAAATGATGCCGCACATTCGCA
>JAKAMM010000355.1 GCA_021812905.1 Chloroflexota bacterium
TGCGGACCCAGACCGGACTGCCCCCACACGACTGCCTGACCGCCCGGTGCGAATCTCGCGCTCGTGCCGGGAAGTTTCTTCCCGATTCGCGGCTCGGAGCCTGAAGCCTGTTTGACCGCTTCAATCAGCGCTTTCAACGCTGGATTATTCGAATCGCAGGCCACGCCATTTTCCATCACGGAAAATTTTGCTTCGAGTCCATTGGCCTCGCAATAAGCCGACACATCATCTTTGAGTTCGAACGTGTCATCCTGCGGGATGGCACGGATTTCCACGCCTAGGATTCCTTCTGCGGCAGTGACGTTATAAACGCCCGTCGTGCCGACATTGATGAACGGGAATTTTGCCTGCGATTGCCAGCCGTCCGCAGATTTCAACGTCAGATGTTTGGCGAAGATTTCATTCAATGCCGAACGCGCGGTAATTAGATTTTCGCTCAAGTCGCCTGCACCTGCCACGCCGGAATGACCTTTTGCGCCGCGTGCGATCACGTCGAAGCGCATCACACCGCGATTCTCAATGCAGATTTCACCGAAGAGTTCGCTGCCCTTTTCGCCTGTCCGTTCGCCCGCGATGAATAAGGCCGGGTTAAACCTTCCGAAGGTTGTAGAACCTTCGGAAGGTTCTTTGCCCAATTCTTTCAAAACATGAGGCGTGCCCCACGCTTCGGTTTCGCCATTCTCTTCGTTGCCGACCAACATTAACGCGATATTAGGATAACTGTAGGGGTGTCCCGCCATGTTTGATTCAGAATCCTTGCTCATCCCAGAAGGGACGCCCCTACTTTTCATCATATCTTTCATCCAAACTAAATATGTGGCGACGACAGTCTTCATGTCTGCCGCACCGCGGCCCCACAAATAATCTCCGTCGATCTTCGGGGTGAATTGCGAGTCGTCCGGCTCGGGTTCGACCACGTCAAAATGTCCGGTTAGAAGGATTTCGCCCTCACCCCTGTCCCCTCTCCCTCCGGGAGAGGGGAACTCTGCAAATACCGCCGGATATTTGCCATCAAAATATCTTGGCTCGAAGCCGTTGCCGCGCAAATAATCGTGAATGAATGTCCCGGCGCGGTGGACTTCGTCGAGCCGTTCATTGGGACTGGCGGTCACAGACGGGATGCGGATCAAATGTTGTGCGAGGTCGAGAATCTCCGCCGTCTTGTTTGGATAATTCGTCTCGATCACGATCCCGCTCGAAGGTCGGAAGCGAACCGGAAGTTCTGGATGTTCGCGTGCATATTCACGCGCATGCTGGAGCATTTCGCCGATCTTCTCCGAGTCGCCGTTCAGGTCTGCATATTTAGCGGCGATCTTTTCCACGTCTGCGCTGACTTGAACTTCGCGTTCATAAGCCATCTCCCGCAGGACAGTGATCGGCACTTCATCGTTCGCGCCCAGTTCCACCTGCAAACGCGAGCGGATTTTTTCGGCAGTATTCGGCCCGCCCTCCGACATTTCAACGAGCGGCGTCAGATCATCCCATTGACCGAGCGCTTCGGCCAGCGGCTTAAGTTCCTTCAATATCCACTTGAGGAATTCGCGCATCTTGATTGGCTTGGCGGTAAACGGATTCTCGATCTCAGCACGCAAGCCATGCTGTGCGGCGAGACGTTCGTTGGTGCGGGCACGCGGAATATCTTCGCGGTCGTATCGGAACGAGCGCGCAAATTTCGGGTCGGCGTAGAAGCGCAGAAGCAAAAGGTTTTTCAGCGTCAGATTAGCGATGTCAACTTCGAGCGGATTGCCACCGTCGTCAGTGCGGATTTCGACGCGTCCCATCGGCAAATTAATGCGCGCCATCAGATTTTGTTTTTCGATCTGCCGCGCCATTTCCTCGGCAGGAGCGGCCTCACCGACCGAATACAATCCGCGCGTGTAAAGATCGCCAAGCTGGTCGCTCGTCGTTGAAATGAGCCGCTCGACGGGTTCAGCAAAAGAGCGGGCGCGCACGGGTGTCCAGTTGTTGTTGCCGAAGCGCACGCCGCGTCGCACGAGATCGTAAGAGATTTGCAGGTAATCGTTGTACGAGCGATACAGATCGGGCAGATCGACTTCGGCGGGATTCGGGAAAGTTAAATTGCGGACCGAATCATTTTCGGTGATGACAACGAGCGGCCGTCCGCCTCGGATCTGTGCTTGAAGCGGCGTGGAGGCCGATGTGGCGATGAACAAGCTGGCGAATGCCCGCAACAACCTCGCAGAGGTAATGTAGACCTCAGACTTGTATTCGTCCAGATGCTTGTCGCCGCGTTCGGAAGCGGGCAGATGCATGAAGTCCCAGGCGAGAAGCGGCTCAGGCAAGGACATGTTGACGTGAATGCCGGCGGTCGCGAGCGTGTCTCCGTGTAAATCCACGCAGCGTTCGAGGTAACGACGCTTGGCGATGGCCCAGTTACCGGGAATGGAATCATGTCCGATGGCGGTGAGGAAGATGAGATTGCCGTGCCAATAGAAAAGCCGCTGACCAAATTCCGCGCCGGCACGCGCCAGGGCGTTCATCAACACGGCTTCCATCAAACGCGCTTCATAGGCCGCGCCGTGCGGACTGTAAAAGGGCCGGCTGGCAAATTCCACCATCCAGTGGAAGACTTCAAGCTGTGAGAAGTTCGCCAGCCAGGCGGGCAGGCAGCTCGCACGCAAATAGTCCACGAAGGATTGGCGCGCAGGCCCCGAGCCGACGGTCAGCAGCGGACGGAATTGCTCGTCGAGCAGATTCCATTCGAGTTCGAAGCCGTTGAGTCCGCCAGCGGGCTTTTGTTCCTGCGCAGATTTGACGGCGAGTTTATATTTTTCTGCAAATTGTTGAGGGTCGTAAGACATAGGTTTTCCTTGGTGAGGGATGTGTTGGATATAAAAGAGAAGAGAAAGGAATGTGCTACAATTTATTTCATTGAGGTGAGCCATGAACCTTTCAGTAAAAACAGATGAATCGCGTTATAAAAAAGGCAGTATCCGCAACGCGGTATCTTTTGCATTGAATAGCGCCGCGGCCCATGCGCAACAACGCTTTGAACATTATTCTGCCATCTGCAAAGACTTCGAGAAGAAG
>JAKAMM010000356.1 GCA_021812905.1 Chloroflexota bacterium
GTCTTCCATTTGCACGCTCCTTTTCATCCGAATTCCAGAAATTTTATTGTCTGCCTATATATTCATCGCTTGGTATTAGTTCAGCGCAATGGAGATTATTCTGTCAAACTATCTTCTACCCGCGTTATACAGCATACAGTTCATGTACATTATTCTCAAATTGATCCCATCACATTACTCCTCAGGCGCGCCAGCATCAATCCATTTCTTTATGAGGGCAAGCTCATCGGCGGAAAAATTAGCAAAGTGTTTAGAAATTTGAATTTTTACCAACAGGCTATTGGCTGAGTCATTGGAAAGAATGACAGCACCATCTGCGCCGCCCTTCATGATGTTGTTATAACTGGTCAAGTCGAGTCCTTTGGGGGCTGAAGCGCCCTGGTGGCATACCGCGCACTTGGCGCTGAACAACGGCCCAATATTTGCATTGTAAGTTGGATTTCCGACCACAGGTACAGGTGCCTGAGTGGGTTCTGGAGTGGGCAGTTGCGCTTGAAGGATTTCCCGTAATTTTGGAGCGTCGAATCCAGCATAACTAAAGACACTACCATGGCAAGCACTGTTTGAGCAGAAGGATGTATTGGAAGTAGTACCCGCCCCTTCAGTGGTATGGCAGTTCGAACAGGTGGCATCAAAGGCCTGGTTGTGCAAGCTGATCCAGTTAGAATTCAAATGAGACTCGGGTTCGGGGCCTTTACTGATCTCGATCTTGGTTACAAAATCCTGTGATCCGCTGACGACCGGGATCGAATGACACAGGTTGCATTCAAGAGGAATGGCCTTCTGATTAGAGTCTAGGTGTTTCCCATCATGACAGCGGAAGCACCCAGCTGAATCAAAGTGACCAATGTTATTGGGATGAGCATTCCAATCCGATTTCTGATCCAGGAAGACCGAGTCGTTGAATATCTTTACCAGCTCTTTGACTGCCGCGTCGATTTTATCTGTATTGGCAGCATAATAATCAGTATAGTTGGACTTGTAATAGTCAGCCAGTTTCTCTATCCCGGCAATCCCTGCCTGCTGAGTGGCATATTCTGCGCGTAGAACTTCTACAGCCTGGCGGCGAATAAAAGGAATGTCAGTGGATATTGTTCCGGCTCGCATCGATCGGTCAACCGACTCCTCGGGTGTATAAACGCGGTGAGTAATGCGATTGTGGCAGGTAATACAGTCTACTCGTTTGAGCTGATTTGGATCCACTTTGGATGAATCAAAGTTGGAAGTCACATCCTTGTACTCTTGCACACTACCATCATCGTTAATAACGCGAACATAAGGGATGCTCTGATCCAATTTATCAGTGGCATAATAATAGACTTGATTCTCGATGTGCCAGTGGATGCCGCGGCCCAATCCCTCACGCTTGGTCCCGCCGCCCGTCTTAAGCACCAGATTGACACTATAAGGGGTATTTTCTTTATCAGGTTGGAAATGATAGATTACCCGCAGACTGTCATCGGAAAATTTCTCGGGCGTATGACATTTCTCACAAGTATCCCGTGCCGGGCGCATATTACCGGCCATGATGGGGTATTCGTAAGTCGTAAAGGTCATAGCAATAACATGTCTGAGGTCGCCCGCCTTACGAAATAGCTGATTTCCAATAAACTCACGTCCGATGTGGCATTCCACACAGGCCACGCGCGCGTGAGGTGAAGCCTGATAAGCCGCAAATTCAGGCGGCATCGTGTGGCATGATGTACCGCAGAAAGTTGGTGAGTTTGTATAATCCCAGGTGTATGCCCCACCAACAAGCAATGCTAGTGTTAAGATGCCAAGGATTCCATACGGCAATATTAACATCCAGCGCGGCGATCTGGCCGGCGGAAAGAAAAACTTCTTGATATGTTCTCTAAATTTCACAAAATACCTCCTCCTGCAATTTGAAACGCGGAGACTCCGCGCAAGTTCAAAAGTTATTTTTCAGGTGCGCCTGCATTGATCCAGGCTTTGACAATTGCCAGTTCATCGGCGGACAATTGTCCGAGATGACCTCCGGCGGACTGAATTATGAACAACTTGCTGTTGGCCGCATCATTCGGGACGATGACCGGGCCATCCTTCCCGCCCTTCATCGCGTCTGCAAACGTACTCAGCTTAAGCCCGGCTGTGGCAGCCGCGCCATGACACGTGAGGCATTTCGCCGCGAAGATCGGGCCGACTTCGGTCCAGGTCAGGGACGCGGGTGTGCCGCTCGAGACCTCAGCCGTTGGGGCCGGGGTCGGAGACGGAA
This sequence comes from Chloroflexota bacterium, assembly GCA_021812905.1. Next base: position 2,237 of record JAKAMM010000356.1, read on the forward strand.
GCGGGGTCGGCGTTGGTGGAAGCGGCGTCGGAGTCTCCGGAACGTACACGGCAATTGTCGGGGCTTGCGGCGGAACAGTCGTGATGGCCGTCTGCTCGCCATTGACAAATCCATACACTGCAAAGAGCATCGCGATGCCAAGCACGGTCGCAATTGGATAATAGATCCTCTGGCGTTTGCGAAGTGTGGCCGCATCCGGCGTGCGGTGGGCCATGCCAGCTTTGATGTCCGCCAATTCAAGCGGATGTTCGTGGAGCATTTCTTCCTCGGTCTGGCGGCCGGTCCACATAGCTTTGTTAAAACGCTTGAGGTGAACGCCGTACATGTGCCAGACGATTATGGCCAGCACAGCCAGCACGGCTTCGGCGCCATGTGCGGCCTTGGCGGCTGGAATAAAATCACCGGGGAATATCTTGACCGTCGCCAGCGGATTCCACATCATGAAGCCGGTTATGCCCATAATGATGGTGCCCCATACCAACGCCCAATACTCAGCCTTTTCCTCGAATGTATAACGTCCCATCTGCGGACGAGACTTGCCAAGGCCGATGTTATATGTAAAAGCAATCCACGCGTCTTTGACATCCTGAAAACTGGGCAGCATGGTGACGCGCTCATGCAAGACAAACAACTTATATCCAAAACCGATGAGGTGATATATCGCCACCAACATCAACATTGTGGCGGCTACGTGGTGTGTGGTGCGAATATTTTCCACGCCGCCCCACAAGCGGATGATGAATAAAGAAATGGAACTCAAAGGATATTTCTGTACGAGACCAGTGATGCCCAGTGTGGTGAACGATA
>JAKAMM010000357.1 GCA_021812905.1 Chloroflexota bacterium
TTGAGAGCAATAATTGGCCCGATTTATAGCGATGAAGTAAAAGAAGCTCTTAAAGTTTTTGATAACACCGATATTCCTATTATCTCTCCTACAGCAACAGACGATAACTTAACAGAAATTAATAAATAAACATTTGCAATGACGGGTGATTGTGGTAATGGTTGTGCCAGATAAAGTTTCGAGCCGCGAAAGTTGTAGCTTTTTGCATTTGGCGTTGCTTGGGGTGTAGATAAACTTTCCTGTGATTGTGTGGACACGGGTGTCTTGCCTGCGCTCGGAATCGTTTTTGGTGCAAGCGAGCGAAATGCCCAATCCAAGGCGAGCAGTAAGAGCACTGCCGCGCCGACGAGTCCCAGTGTTGAAACAAGATTTTTAGTTTTGAACATGACAAACCTTTCCTTGGGTTTGTGTGCGTCTCTCAGTTGCGTTTCAAGGTTTGCTTTGAAGTGTGCCTCGAGCGTGATCTTCGCCGCGGCCTCTTCCAAAATTTCTTCGATCTTTTTTTCGCTCATTGTTCCACCTCCAATGTCAGGGAGGTTCGCTCGCGCAGATCCTGCAATCCGCGCGAGACCAGCATTTTTACGGCGGCTTCGCTTTTGCCAAGCACGCGTCCGGCTTCAGAATTTGTCAGCCCGCCGAAGAAGCGCAGGATAAGCGCTTCGGCACGCTCGGGACTGAGTCCTTTCAGCGCGCGCGAAATGGATTCAATTTCCAGACGATGGAAAGCCGCTTGGTCGGTGGCCGGTTCAGGGTTCGGGATATGAAGCGCGGCATCCAGCGGGACCTCGGGCCGGAGTCCGCGAAAGAAGAGGGCACACTTCTTTGAAGCGATTCCCATTAACCATGCGATAAATGAGCCGCTTCCGCGGTAAGTGTGAATTCTCTCCAACGCGGCCATGAAGGTTTGTGATGTCAGGTCTTCCGCGTCCTTGACGTTGCCGGTGTGCGCCATGTGATAACGATAAACGTTGTTCACGTAGCGGCGATACAACTCGCCGAACGCCTCGGTGTGAGTGCAAGCTTCGCGGGCTAAAACGGTTTCGTCTGCGGGCGGGCTGTTTGATTGAAGTTTCATGATCGTGGACATCTACCTCCTGCAATTGTGCGCACGTTGGTATGTTGCAGGGAAGGCCGAAAAAGTAACAGGGAAATTTTAAAGTAGGCCACGTTTCCCTCTTCGAGGACTTCGCAAACGTGACCTACAAGTGTGAACTACTGTTCCGGATAAACTTTCCACCCCAATTCATCCAATTTTGAAGTATCAATTTGATCGTCTGGCACATTGATGTGCAAAGCGTTTGCTTCGGCCAGTAGTTCGTTTGTTTCGCTGTCGTAAATCCCGGCCCAGCTTTCCGCCATCTTGGAGCGGATCTTTCCAGCCCTGCCGATGATTTTTAAAAGTTTGCCGACCGGCACATTTTTGCGATACTTGATTTCGAGTTTGCCGGTGAACATGAATCGCGGATTATCTGCATCGCCCATGTGGGCGCGTCCGCTGATCTCGTCGAGGATGGCGGCGACGATGCCGCCATGCAGCACGCCGGGATAACCCTGAAAATGTACGGGCGCGATGTAAGCCGCTTCGACCACGCCCGGCCCGGTTTCGTAGATGTGCAAATGCAAACCGACCGGGTTTTCGATCCCGCAGATGAAACACATTTTTGAATTAGGTTGTTTGATGGGAAATGTCATGCTGGTTTTTCTCCGGAGTGAATTGCGATGGTTCCAAACATCAAGCGTTTGAAATTTATATTTTTGAATCCAACCGCTGCCATGCGCGCGGCCAGTTCTTCGGCGGTTAAAAATCCTTCGGTTGAATCGGGTAGATATTCGTATGCATCACCGGTGCCGGAAATCAATTTCCCAAGCAGGGGAATGATGACGTGCATGTGGATCCGGATGAAGGGCGACAGAATATTTTTCTTCGGGCGGGTCGTGTCGAGGATGACAAACCGTCCGTCAGGCTTGAGAACGCGATATTGTTCCTTCAAGGCAAGATTTACGTCGATGACGTTACGCATCAAGAAACCGGAGATGACAGCGTCGAAGGTCGAATCTTTGAATGGTAGTTTCAATGCGTCGGCGGCGGAGAATGGCGGGTCGCCGGGTTTGCGTCCGACGCGCATCATTTCGAGGGTGAAGTCGGCGGCGGTGACTTGCGCTTGTGGATTCCGCTTCAGCGCCTCACGCGCCAGATCGCCGGTGCCCGCTCCGAGGTCCAGAAGCGAAGCGGACGGTTTGAGTCGCGCCAGCTTGATCACGGCCTTGCGCCAGCGGATATCCTGTCCGCCGGTCATCAAGTGATTCATAAAGTCGTAACGATGAGCGATGCGTGTGAACATGGATTGAACATACTGTGCGCGTACTTGTCCGGTAAGGTTGGTCATGGGTCTCCTGAAGTTTCGCCAATTGTAAACGCATGTTATGTGGCAGCCGATTAAACTTTGTTTGGAGTCGGCAGGCCAAACCGCACTGGCGCATGGCATTCTGTTTTGGTCGGAGTTGATTTTAAAGTCAAAAAATGTGCGGAGGTTATGATTTTGTAACTTCGTCGCTCGCTTGATCTAATTTCGTTAGTTCCTCCTCTGTCAATTTCCAACCAAGCGCGCCCGCATTTTGATGCGCCTGTGCAGCGTTCTTTGCGCCGGGGATGGGAAGCGTGCCTTTGCAGATGGCCCAATTCAATGCGACTTGCGAGTTGGACTTGCCGCCGTGATCCTGTCCGATGGCGGTCATCAGTTGGAGCAAAGGACCGATTTTCTTGAGCAGGTTTCCGTAAGATGCGCCGCGCGTTCCGGTGGGTGGATTTTCAGATGTATATTTTCCAGTCAGCATTCCCATTTCAAGCGGACTATAAGCAATCAGGCGTACACCTAATTCTTTGCAGCGCGCCAGCAGTCCGTTCTTTTCGATGGTGCGATCCAATAGACTATATTTAACTTGATTTGATGCGAGGGGGATGTGTTCACGCGAGAGTATTGAATATGCGCGCAACATGGCTGACTGGCCGAAATTGGAGACGCCCACTGTGCGCGTCAGGCC
>JAKAMM010000358.1 GCA_021812905.1 Chloroflexota bacterium
CAATTTCTTACCGCGGGCGCGGTTCGCCAGATCGTTGACCGCGCCCGCTATTGCTAGAAGCGAGAGATTACCGGCATTCTTGATGACCGGAACGATCAAACCTTCCTCGCCAAGCGAAGTCGCCATGCCGATATTGACGGCTTTGTGAACGAGAATGCCTTCATCCGTCCACGAGGAGTTTGTCATCGGATAAGCTTTCAATCCGGCGACAATTGCCGCCATGAAATAGGCTGTGAACGTGAGATTGACTCCGTCGCGTGCAAAGATGTCTTTGCTTGCATTGCGATGCGTGACGACCTTGCTCATGTCCGCTTCCATCACGGTCAGCACATGCGGGGAAGTATGTTTGCTTATCAGCATGTGTTCGGCAATTTGCTTGCGGATGGTCGAATGTTTGATTAAGGTGTCATGTGTTCCGGTGTCAGGTGTCAGGTTTGCAGGTTGCAGGTTGCGACTTGCGACTTTTGACCCTTCGACAGGCTCAGGGCTTCGCTTTTGACTTTCAACGAAGTTCAGCACATCGTTCTTGGTAATGCGCCCATTCAAACCCGTGCCGGAAACCTGTGATAAATTCACTCCATGCTCGGCGGCGATTTTTGCAACGACGGGAGAAATGAAACCTATATCTTGTGTCACGTGTGAAGTGTCAGGCGTCAGGTTTTGTTTAACTTGCGGCGCACTTGCACTTGGCAACTTGACACTTGACACTTGAGAACTTGACACATCCACACTTTCTCCCGCCTTACCAATGAACGCCAGAATTTGTCCGACCTTGGCGGGCTGTCCTTCCTGCATTTCAATTTTCAAAATCACGCCCGAAGCAGGTGATGGGATTTCCGTGTCCACCTTGTCGGTGTTGACTTCGAGCAAAGGCTCCAACTCGCTGACCGAGTCGCCGACCTGCTTCAACCATTTGGTGACGGTCACTTCGTCAACGCCTTCGCCGAGCCGTGGAACTAAAACTTTTGTTGCCATAATTTCTCCTTAAGTTTCACCGCAGAGAGCACAGGTTTTTATCGAACCGCAAAGGGCGCAAAGCTCGCTAAGATAAATGCTTTTTCTTTGTGCTCTTTGCGTGCTTCGCGGTTAAAAAATCTTTGGAAACGAATCAGGATCGACCTCATTCATCATTTCATATACTGCGTCGAAGATCGTTTCTGCATTCGGCTTCGACCAGTAATCGCCGTCACTCCCATACGCGGGACGATGCGCTTTGCCAGGCAAAGTTCTGGCAGGCGAATCGAGCCAGAAATATCCGCCTTGCTTTTCGATGACTTCCTGCATCATATATGCGGATGTTCCACCCGGCACATCTTCATCCACGAATAAAACGTGGCTTGTCTTTTTCAGCGACTCGACGATCTTTCCGTGAATATCAAAAGGCAAAAGCGATTGCACGTCCACCACTTCAATCTCGATTCCAACCTTTGATAATTTCTCCGCCGCATCCAACGCGATTCGGCAGCACGCGCCGTACGTCACAACGGTCACGTCGCGGCCCTCGCGAATAATTTCCGGCACGCCCAGCGGCAACGTGTATTCGCCGATATTATCCGGCAAGCGTTCTTTGACGCGATACCCGTTCAGCACTTCAACGATGATTGCCGGGTCGTCGGCTTTCATCAGTGCGTTATAAAAACCGGCGGCGCGAGTCATATCGCGCGGCACCAGCACGTACATACCGCGCACAAGATGGATGATGCCTGCCAGCATCGAACCGGAATGCCAGATGCCCTCGAGGCGATGTCCGCGCGTGCGCACGATGACCGGCGCTTTTTGTCCGCCAGCGGTGCGCCAATTCAGAGTCGCAAGATCATCGGAAATAATTTGCAGGGCATACAACAAATAATCGAGATATTGAATTTCAGCGATCGGCCTCAGTCCGCGCATGGCCATGCCGATGGCCTGCCCCAAAATCGTCGCTTCGCGGATGCCGGTATCCGTCACGCGCAGCGCGCCATATTTTTCCTGCATACCCTTGAAGCCCTGGTTTACATCGCCGAGAAAACCAACATCCTCGCCGAACGCGATCACGCGCGGGTCGCGCGCTAAAATTTTATCGAAGGCCGCATTGATCACTTCAAAGCCCATCAGCGTTGGCGACGATGTAGAATATTCTGGCTTGATCTCTTTCACCTTCAACGCGCCATCGCTGTACATGTGTGAGCTATATCGCGCTTCGTTGATGGCGTCCTGTTCATTTTTCCATTGGACCAAAATTTGCTTGGAGGGATTCGCTTCGTCGCGCAGGATTCGCAAAGCCTCGTGGGCGGACGCATGAATATCCCGCCTCGTCACCGACGGGAGAGCGGCCAGCCGTTCTTTGACATTTTCCAACTCGGACGCGTGACTCGAAGACCCCGCAATCTCATCGAGCATGTCCATGACCTGTGCGCGCTCCTTGAGAATCGGATTGAGAAATGCATCCCATGCCGTTTTGCGGATTCCCTCAACAGCGTTTTGATCCGCTTTTTCAACGGCGACCAGCTCCGGTTCCGAAATGACGCGGTTCTCTATCATCCATGTGCGCATCTTTCGCACCCCATCGAACTCTTCTTCGAACTTGAGTCGCTCTGCAGATTTATATCGTTCGTGACTACCTGACGTGGAATGCCCCTGAGGTTGTGTCATTTCGGTGACATGCACCAGCGAGGGGATGTGATACGTGCGCGCAATTTCTGCCGCGGCCTGATAGGTTTCGAGCAGCGCGGGATAATCCCAGCCGCGCACGCTGAAGAGTTCATAGCCGCGCTGACAATCCGGCTCGGGACATGGGTCGCGCTGGAAGCCCTGCAGGATCGCGCCGATATTTTCCTTGACCATTTGGAATTGATTTGGCACGGAAATTCCATAGCCGTCATCATAGACCGTGATGACCGCGGGCGCCTGCAGTACGCCAATGGCATTAACCGATTCCCAGAACATGCCCTCGGCGGTGGAGGCGTTGCCGATGCTGGCCCACGTGACTTCGTCGCCGTTATGCGAGAATTGCGTAAACTGTTTTAATTCTTCGGATTGACGATATACAAGGGAC
>JAKAMM010000016.1 GCA_021812905.1 Chloroflexota bacterium
GAAGAAAATGAATGTGAAAAGAATCGAGCGCGTGCGGGGAGCTATCAGTTTATGGCTGATGGCGCTTAAGCTGTTGCCATCATTGCGGACTGCGACCACGATGGCGCTGTAGTCGCTGACCCAGCCAATGAGCGAGACACCGACCATCAGCCAGATCAGGGATGGCAGCCAGCCCCACAGGTTCGCAGCGGTGATCACGCCTACGATTGGCCCGGCCGCGGCGATGGACTTGAAGTGATAGCCGTACAGCACGTTGCGGCTGGTTGGCATGAAGTCCACGCCGTCCATGTACATCTTGGCGGGCGTTGCCTTCTTTGCATCCGCCTGGATGATATTGTGGTCAACATACTTGGCATAGAAGTTGTACGCCAGGTAGATGACGACCACGGCAATTACAACGATCCATAGCGTATTCATACTTAATCCTTTCTTTGGCGAGAATAAAGGAACAGTTGATTACTACTCGGTTCTAGTTGAATAGTGCCCATTGCCGTCTTGCGAATTGAAGCATATCTATGCAAAGCACCTCCTCTCAAGTTTTTGGGCCGATCAATTTGCAACCTGAGCCGTCAGCAGGTCTGCGATCTTGTTGCTGGCTGACGTCAGGGAGTTGCTCCCTATGAAGCGGGCCCTGCCGTTCACGACCACAGCGGGGAAGCGGTGGATTCCGTATTTCAGGGATTTGTAGAATCCCTCGATGGATGCCGCATCAATCACCTTGACCACCACGCGGTCGCAATGCACACGGAAGATTTCGCGCACCCAATCGGAGATTGCCTGATATTCGTGGAGTAGATCCGCAGGAAGACTGCTCTCAAGTTGTTCCTCGTGAACGCGCTGCATGCGGCCTGTTTCACTCCACGCGACTTCGCAATGTGTGCAGTGATAAAAAGCGGTCGGCGCATAGGCCAGGATTTCGACTTCTAAAGGTTTTTCCATATCTGCCTCCTACCAAATAAAAACGCCAACAAGCAAAGTTTGCTTATTGGCGCACATTGACTAATCTGGTCAGATCGCGAATCTGCCAGTTGTGGACTTTGAGATTGTCAGTCGTATCTTGTAAGAATAGAGACACTGAATTGCCTTTTCCTAACTTAACACCGGATTCGCATTCAGGTTTTCTTCTTTGTAATTTTAATGACGACCAAATTATTCAATTATTGAGAAAGATTATATGACATTTTCCTTGAAACGCAAGACCAGCATTGTGAAATTTGGAACGTTGCTAAATAAGTTCCAGTTTTTGATCCGCGATCTGACCGTCAGGCCAGTTGGCTTCAACCCATTTCGCTACATTTTGCAGCGATCGTTGAAGTTGCGCTGCGTCATTCCCGACCATGGCGCAGATGATAACTGCTTCCTGCCACTTGTCTTGCAAATCCATTTCTGCAATTGAGACGTTAAACTCACGGCGCAGTCGCGCGATGAGCGGCTTGATGCGTCCGCGCTTTTCTTTGAGCGAGTGGCAGGCGGGGATGTGGAGATGGATGGTGAGAGTGCCGAGCATTACTTCATCGCTTCGCGCAATTTTCCGACAAGTATGATGGCGTCGTTCTCATCGCACCTGTCATCTCTTGCAAGAAATTTCAACCCTCGTTCGGATATACCTTTTCCGCGCGGCACAATCCAGCAGTGGAAATGCGGCTGGCCTTCCATCGTGGAAAGTTGATAAATTCGTTCAGCATCAGCATGGACTTTGAGCGCGTGATATATCCTCTTGTACACGTTTCCAAGCGAGGCTGATTCTTCTGGCGTCATTTCTGAATAATCGAGAAAATGCCGCTTTGACTCGATGAACAATGTTCCCAGCGGACCTTTATCCACTGGCGCATGACAGGCCATCCAATATTCGTCTTCATAAATATAGCCTCCGGGTGGAATGGCTTCTTGTCCCAGCTGCTTGCGGCAAATGAAACAGTTTTCCATAACTTGTTTATGCCTTCCTTACGCGACTGCATATCACAGAATAATTCGAGCATGCCATCCATTGAGTCTTGCGCCGCGAACCAAATGACTTTTTAAAATGGGGTGGGCAGTGCGCTAAATCGAATAAATGGCCCTTCTTATCCTGTTTGTGATCTTCGGCCCGGCGATCCACCCTCCAACGCCAGCAATCATTTCCGTTACCAGGAATAAGGGTAACGTGCCGAATATCTGCAATAGAACGCTTCCATAACCAATCTGGTCTGCCAGCATGTCCACGAGCGAGCGGGTGACGAACGGGTTACGCACGCCCAGATAAAAACAGGCGCTCGGCAGGTGATAGAACAGGTTGGTCAGGATCATTCCCAGCCTGTGACTGCGGCCAATCTGACGGTCTATTGATACGGCGTATTGCTGGGGATTCCCAGCCAGAATCGCTTCAGCCGCTAATCGTCCGCTTTTGATCGCAAAGCGAATGCCTTCTCCGGTAAATGGATCCACCAGCCCCGCGGCATCTCCCGCAAGAAGTGTTCGCGATGTATTGATTGTCTCACGGCGGGTATAAATGGGCAGCGGATGTCCTTTCTGTAGCTGCCCTTCGATGGAAATATTGTATCGTGACATGACCCGCTTCAGTGTGGATTGCAGTTCGCCGGGCTGCGGATGGAGGGCGCCAATCCCAACAGATAGATGATCCGATTTTGGAAAAATCCAAAGGTAGCCATTTGTGATCTCGCCGAATATGAACATCGCCCTTTCGGCAAAACGGGCGAAGACTTCCGCCGGAACGGCTGTCTCCACCTCGATGGCACCGGCCATCACCCTTCCGGGTCGCAACCCTAGGGAGCGCGCCACGACTGAATTGGCGCCATCCGCGGCGATCAGGAACCGGCTTTCAAATTGCTCGCCGCTGCTCGTCTGAACTCTCACGCCTTCTGGATTCTCTTCCACGCTTCGCACCGCAGCGCCCTGTCGGATTTCAGCATCCGTTTGTTTCAGAAGATAGGCATCGAATTGATCGCGCATCACCATGCGTAAAGATTGCCCCGGCAAAGGGACAGTGACGATCTTCTCGCGCAAGGCGTAGGAAATGGATTTCACCCTTGATTCAATAACCGGGTCGAACGAAAAAGGAAACTCTTCCAGAACGCTGGCAGAGATGCCGCCTCCGCAGGCTTTATAACGAGGCAGGGTTTCCTTTTCCAAAACCAGGACGCGTCTTCCAGCTTGACCGAGAAACCAGGCAGCTGTCCCTCCTGCCGGACCGCCGCCAACGATGATCACATCAAATTTCCTATTCATGTTTCTCCAATGTGGTCGGTGGCTCCGCTGTTTGACATAACGGGGGAAAGCGCAGTCAGTCAGGATGAGATCCGATTACCTTTGATATTCCACGAAGACGTAGCGTGCCGCGGTGAATCCCAGTGTCACAGGGCGATCCCCAACCTGGACAGTGAGTGTCTGGTTGAAGGCCAGCACGTCAATCACAGTTACCAACGAACCAAGTATAAGTCCATGGCTTTCCAAGAATTCCATCAACGCGACGTTTTGTTCGGCCAGTTCATGAATCCGCCGGATGATGACTTTTTCACTTGTCGAAACGCTGGTCAGGGGAATCCAGGATGCGGTCGACTCTTCGTAGCCGGGCAAAGGGTTGCCGTGCGGGCAAGTCGAAGGGTGGCCCAATTCCTCGAGCAGGGCATTCTCTGCTTCCATTGAAATGGCATGCTCCAGGTTATGGGCCTCTTGGTGCAACTTTGACCACGGCAGCCGGTTGACCATCATCCACTCTGTAAGCATGTGGCGACGCATGACGGTGCGCGCCGATTCCAGCCCGGCCTTTGTCAGGTGAAGGCCCTTCTTCCCGGAAACGATCCAGCCGTCGCGGGCCATCCGTTTGAGAGTGTTGGTGACTGTGGGTGGTGTGACGCCCAATAATTCGGCCAGCCGGGCGCCTACCACCGGTTCACGATCCCGCTCCAGCACGTAAATGAGGGAAAGATAATCTTCGACTGTCGGGCTGAGTTTCTTCATGGACTTTATCCAAATTTGTGATGTTCGTCACCAAAAATGCGGAAGATATTTCAGTTGGTTAACTGCGAATGTTAGCCTATACTAATCCTGGCTGCCATACGGCTTGCTTTATTATACATCCGGGATGAATTGGAGATACTCATGGATCAACGTACGCGCAAAAAAGTTTTCAGCAGGGAGACTTTAACTGTTGCCTCTCGCGATGTGCCCCTGTGGAGTGGATATGCTGCAGGCGTGGTAAATCTTGTGCCGAGGACGGCGCGGCGAGCGATCCATCTTACATGTTTTGCACGCGTGCTTGATCAACCGTACCAAACATTCTTTTCCCATCCTGTGCTGGACGAATAAAGGGATGCAAGATGCTGGAGACATTTATAGTCACTGTGCGTGAAAGGATGGAAGCGGGGAGAGGACTCTCGGGAATCTGGAGGATGTTCAAGGTCTGGGGTCCGGCATGGCTGGTCATGATGGCAGATGTAGACGCGGCAAGTGTGATTACGGCAGCGGAGAGCGGGGCCTTATATGGAACCAAACTCATTTGGTTCCTGCTGGTCCTCGCGGTTCCTCTGTATGTGATCCAGGAAGTGGCGGGCCGGGTTGGCGCTGTAACCCAGAAAGGACTGGGCGAATTGATCCGCGAGAACTACAGCAAACAGACGGCGATTCTGGCCTCCGTGCCCATGGCCCTTGTGGATATCATCAGTTATGTGGTGGAATACACGGGCGCTGCCATTGGTTTTCAGATTTTTGGAATCCCTCCTCTGGTCTCCGTCCCCTTGATCTTTGTGGCGCATGTGCTTTTGGTCTATAAGCGAAAATATGCCGAAGCCGAGAAACCGCTCCTTGTATTTTCCATTTTCTTTGCGCTTGCCTGGGCCGTCTCTGCTTTCTTGACTGCACGGAACGGAATTCAGGTTACCCCGTTTTATTTTTCGGTGTCGCCTAATTTTGTTTTCCTGCTGGCGGCCAATGTCGGGGCGGTCATCATGCCCTTCATGTTGTTCTATCAAGCGTCGGCCACCGCGGAGAAAGGAATCACAGCGCGTGAACTGAAGGAAGTGAGATTCGAAACGTTGGTCGGGGCGTTCGTCTCAGAGTTGTTGATGGCGGCGATTGCAGTGGCCGCCATCGGAGTCCGAACCGAGGCACTGACTTTCGCTGCGCCCAAGGCTCTCTCGCAGGGCCTTTCCGCGGTTGGGGGTATTTCCGCTCCTTATATCTTTGGGGCGGGTCTGATCGCGGCTTCCTTCATTGCGTTGATCGTCATATCTCTTGGAAGTTGCTGGGGGGTTACGGAGGCAATGGGGTGGGGCCGGAAGAACTGGTTCAAAGTGTATCTGGCTGAATCGCTTCCGGCATTGGTGGTTCCCATCATCACCCTGAACCTGGTCAATCTGGCGCTCAATCTGATGGTGCTGCAGATCGTGGTGTTGTTAGGCCCGGCCATCATTCTTGGACTGATCGCATCGAACCAGAAGTTGATGGGCACGCACGCATTGGGCGGTTTTAACAAAACCATTTATTGGATTTTTCTCGCCTTGATCTTTGGCACAGGGATTTTAAGTTTGGTATATTCGCTTTAAGGATGAGGGCAGCCTTCCCTGCTTTTAAAACGCTCTCTTTGACGTTGAAAGCTGCTTTTGGAGATCAGGCTGATGACGTGGCTTGGTTAATCAATCAACGCGCGTTGGAGTTGAATGCCTACGAAAAACCGCCAGAATTTTTGAATGAGAATTTCTCGGATGCAAAGTTGAAGCCTGAACTTGATGCTGTGAATAAAGTTTGGGATGATCCAGCAAAGACCATAAGCGGCTATCCTGACGCTCGCTTTTGGGAAATTCGCTGGTTGCACGCTAAAGGATTTCAAATGGAACCTGTTCTTGATGCAACGGGCACGACTATCGGGTATCGTTTTCTGCCACCGGGAGGAACTGCCGGCTTTGTTTCATGGCACACCCGCACAGACAAAACTGGCCCAGTGACCAGGGTCCCTTCCATCTTCTATGAATTGCCTTTGGGCGCGGGCTGCGGCCTCGGCTGGATTTGAGCCTGTCAGATAATAATCGTAAAAGAGGATCATCAGCTTGGCTGCCGCATCATCCAACACGGGCCACGCATTGCCCACGACGCTGTTTGCGCCGGCAATGAAACAGGTGGTTTGCAAGTCAACCCGCTCATCACCCTCGTAGAGAAAACTGTCATTGCTATTGCAGGCAGAGAGACTTACCAGATCGGGCAGAGGAGACAGGTCTCGCAATTGATCCAGCCAGATGTCCCCATCGCCCAATGCAATTCCACTGAGACGGCCAGATTGCCGGTCCGTAAAGAAATGACTGGCGATGTGCAGCCACGCGAAACGCGCGAGACCCTGTCTTTCTTGGGAATTGTTTTCCTCATTGATCAGGTTTAATAGATTTTTCCAGGTGGCCTCTTCTTCGGCCAGGAGTCTGCCTTTGAAGCCTGATTTTGAATGGAGGGTCGTGAGTTCATTTTTAACCAGCGGAAGTTCTTCTCGTAAGCCTTTGAATGTGGAGAGTCCAACCAGCAGGCCGTTGGAACGGTCATTTGCTTTGCGAAATGAACTCCGCTCCCAGAGCAGGCTCAAGATTTCCAGCGATGGGACAACAACGGGTATGCAAAGGCTGACCAAAGGGTGTGCCGCAAAGTCAGGCTGCAGTGCGGGCCAGGGGACTTGATGAAGCCTTCCATGCGGAGACACCAAAAGATGAGTCCGAGGCGTAAGATATTGAGTGAGGGAGGATGGTAACAGGATTGCGCCAAGGACTTTTAGGTCACTTTCCATGAGAGGAGCGGCATCCTGGCGCGCCGCGTCACAGGCGCGCAACGCCATCTCGAATCGTTTCGACGTGGGTTGGGTATGTACCTGGCAATGATCCGGCGTGACGATCACTGTAATCAGTTCATCTTCCTTCATATAATAGTCCAAAGCGACCCAGTCACTTGCGGCAAAACGAAAAGCTTGCTTTTGAAAGAGGGCCAAATCGAAACGGTTTTCGAATGCGGTAGTTGCCCGTCCTGCGAATCCTTGTCGCTCAAAGCGGGTTTTCAGCGCATCGTATTGCTTTACTTTCTGGATCAATTGGGAACGTATCTTTTTGGATTGAAATGCTGACTGAAGAGCCGGCATTTCGTCGAGGGATGTCCTGAGTTTGGTCCGCATTAATTCAATCTCGGCTCTGAGCGAATCCAATTCCCCGGATGTTGCATCGCTTCCAGCAATGGCGCTGGCCGAAAGATTTCGAAGCAGGGTGGATGCCTTGCTCTCTTCGATAAAGTACAGGGCATCCTGGGATGCCCCTGCCTTGGATGCGGTGGAAATGATCTTGTTAAAAACGCGCGCCGGCCTTTGCAAATATGATCCTGCGAGGGATGGCTGCAGAAAATTCCGGCGTATCTCCGCGAGAGCATTCACTCCTTGATGATAAGTTTGAAGGGCCAGTTGGATGTCTCCTCGCGATCCGGCCAAATCTCCCAACTCAACGTAGGCCCTCCAATCAATTTCCGGGAATGATCCTCCGCTAAGTTCGAGCGCCTCTTCGAAAGCGGCCTTTGCCTGATCGGGTTTCGAGTTCAAGGCGTGGAAGGTTCCGATGGAAACCATGCAGGCGGCATGTTCCATCATCATTCCCATTTTGGCAAAGTCAGATCGGGCTTGCTCCAGATCATTCGCGCCTTCGTCTCTGCGCTCCGTTCGGACAAGTACTTCACCCAGAAGCCGCCTTGCCAGTGCGACTTGAGGGAACATCCCATGTTCGATTGCAATGTCGAGAGACCGTTCCAGGGATCGAATGGCATCGGACTCCTTGCCTTCCTGGAGAAATGCGGCAGCCCGATAATTTTCCACAGAGGAGGAAAATGCCTTCTGGTCTGCCATCCCGTAATGCGCGGCAGCCTTGTCCAGAAATTCATGAGCGGTCTGAGGCTGTCCCAATTGCAGCCATATCAGGGCCATATACTTTTCACAGGTTGCCAGCCGAAAGTAAATTCCCAACGGCGCGAGACGCTCTGCAGCTCTTTCCAGATGATATAAGGCATCCTGGTATCTCCCAAGCTGAGCGTACGCTTCTCCAAGATTTGAAACGGAGATCGCGGCCTGCACATGGGAGCCTAGTTTTTCATTGATCGCTTCGGATTGTTTGAATTGCTCAACGCTGAGCGCGGCTTTCCCCGTCAAAGCATTTAGTTTGCCGCTGTCATTGAGATTGTCTGCCAGAAGCCCTTGAATTTCATGACGAATGAAGACTGCTCTGGCTTCTTCATAATGCTCCTCCGCCAGTCTTAACTGCCCATTGATCAAATATACCGACCCCAGATTGTTGACGCACATCCCGCGCCACAGATCGAGGTCCGTTGAGTCGAAAAGCTGCGCGGCCTTCTTGAAATGTTCCTCGGCACTCGTCAGGTTATCTGCTCGCAACAGATCGCCCAGCGCGATTTGATAGTGCGCCTTGGCCTGATCCGTGACCGAATTCTTCATTTCAAAGACCCTCAGGGCCTGTTCCAACTTGGCAAGAGCCTCATCAAAACGATCCCGGCGGCGCAGGCTGCTCGCCTCATGAAGCCAGCAGCGCGCCTGATTGAGTTGATCCCCGCGCGCCTTGTACGCTTCTTCGCTGGCGCGAATATTTTCCAACGCCGCCTGATGTTCTCCGATCAGGATTTGAGCATAAGCCAGGTCCAGTTGGCAGCCGGGAACAAATTCATCGAAGCCTGCGCTCTGGAGACCGGCCAAAGCCTGCTCAAGCTCATGTTCGGATTGTTGGAAGTTGGTTTTGGCCCAGGAAAGAACATTGGATTGCCAGTCACAGGCGGCGGCCCAGCCGTTTTCGTTCAATGCTTCGAAACCGCGGCGGGCGCGGGAGATGGCCGCATTCACGCGCCTGGGTTGTCCCCAATGATTGCTGGCACGGCCCAGATACCATGCTGCCAACGACTGGATAAAAGGGTCTTTCCGGGACCCGGCAGCGGATTCGGCAACTTGGGCAATGGCCCAGCCCCGGCGGGGTTCGATCAGCGCGAGAGCTTCCGCGCGCTTTGCCAACTCATGGAGAAGTTCAAGCTCGAGCGCGGGAAGTTTTGATGCGGCTGAGTTCAATGCGCTCTCAGGAATTTGCTGGTCAAACAGGTTGTCTGCCAGACTCAAATAAACCTGCAGAGGATCGTCAGCCATGATTGGATGTCAGGAATGAGACTCGAGCGTAAGGCTTAACCCCGATTTTATGTTTTGATAATCGTTATCCATCACGGCAGCCAGTGGAATATCCGGAAATCGCGACCGCCCCTGCTCTGTGATCAAAATACTTTCCCCGTATTCGCCCCAGCGCAGGCTGGCTTGAATTGGAAATTTAGGCGGGGTGGAAGGCGCTGCGAGAGTGATTGCAAAATCCAGGAAAACCGCGAGGCCCTCATCAATTTGGCTCGAGAGCGTGCATTCCAGCGCCACCGCATAAATGGCCCCGCCCGCGTCGATCTCATCTCTGACCAGAGTAAACCATGGGTCTTCCAATTGGGCGGCATCCGCACGATAGCCCAGTTCACGCGGAGAAAAAACAGCCTGGATTTGTTCCAAGGTGCTCCGCCAGGTGGAACGCCAATGGTGCTCATCCAGGATTTCGAGCATCGGCAGGGGACCCCGCGTATTGAGAAAAGAAAAGTCCGATTTGGAACCTTTCGGCAATGGAATAAATTGGCCCGTTCGTTCTGCTTCGATGGAGGCCAGCGCGTCCACCAAAGCCTGTCTCAATTCCGTGTTGGCAAGCAGCCTTCGATACAGGGCCGGATGGCGCGTGGAAAGATCTTCTCCGTTAAGTACTCTGTCTAAAATCAAGGTGAGCATGTCACTGTCCGCCTCCGATCCTGACACGTCTAATGCGTCAAAATCAGATATATCTTTTATCAGCCGTCGTATAGCCGCCAACCGGCCGCGAGGATCCGATGCGTTTTGATCGTTAGTCATTTAAGTTATTCCTGTTGGGGCCCAAAATCTTCCGTAGATCCTCCAAAGCGTTGAATTGCAGGCTGTAGATGGCGCCAACGCTTTTTCCCATCTTTGCGGCAATCTCTTCAGGGGATAATTCTTCGAAATAGGCGAGACGGATCACTTGTCGGCGCGATTCTGACAGCTGCTCGATGGCATTGGGAAGAATCGCCGTCAAATCTTTTGACGAATCCCGATCTTCCGGGGGAGGGTCAACCAGCGAACGCAGATTCTCGTCGAGATTTACCAGGTTCTCATCCGGAATGGCTGACTTTTTTGTGCCTGCGCGGATGAATTTCCTGCAGGCATTCTGCACAATGACATGCGCCCAGGGATCGAAATCCGTGTCATACGGAAAGTGCGCTTTCATCAGCATGGATGCGGCGTCTGAGGCGCATTCCACCGCGATTTCCCGGGTCGAGTCGTCGGCATGGAAACCTTTCCGAACCAGGAAATTAAAAGCCCAGGTTTGCATCCGTTCGAACAGAGGTTCCCAGGCTTTGTTGGTTCGTTCCGTTTGAATCTCGTGGATGGATGCGCTCAAGCCTGCATATCGCGCTGCCAGGCGTTCCACGTATTCGCCGAGGCGGTCAATGTCTCCCTCCAGGTAAGCCTCGATGCGGCCGCGTTCCAAATTGGAATACAGGATCGGCCTGATATTGCCGGCCAAACCCTTGCCTCCATTTTTTTTCCAGGGCATCAAGATATTTATTGATTTCGGCCTTGATTTTATCTGATGTCAGGCTCATTCTATTTTTCTAAAAGCAATGGGATGTTCCATTTTGCAAAGGCTGTAAGAAGAACGATGGACCTCTCCAGCTTCGATTGCAAGGATTGCTGCCCCGCAATTATACGCTGGTTACCCGGATTCAGCGGAGATGAATAAGAAAAGGTGGATCATGGTTCTGCCAAAGTCGCGGCTGTGTTTCCAGGTTTGGCAGACTTAACCGCGAAGAACGCAAAGCACGCCAGGGCCTTTGATTTTCTTCGCGGTTCAAAATTCCCGCCCGGCATAATTTGAACATTCACAAATTATTCTGGCATAAAGTCTTCCGTGCTGAACGGAGCGCAATAAGAATACTTCCTTACTTATCCTGATGCACATCGTTTCCCATTCGGGCACTCCAATCATGACTTTGCATGCCAAACGATGAAAGAAAAATAAAGCTGCGAGGCATATATGCTTTGGAGAGGGCCACCGGCGATGGGGAGCGGTGGCCCCTCGGGGGAAAAGATGCGCGTTTGATCTGGCGGGTATCCATTCAAAGATGAGCGCGCCGTTTATGTTTGTGAGTTGGTTGGAAGTCCATGGAAGGAATTTTATTTTCTGTGGCAGATGTCACAAGGGAAGATTGCCTTACAGGGACCATAAGAAGAAAATCAGTACAAATGCCCATGCGAGGAGGCTGCGCGTTGCGATAGAATGATTGATGACCCTCTGAGTGAGATGCTTGTCAACAAGAAGAATTCCAAAGCTCTTGCATCCCGGATTGCAAATGTCAACCGAATTCGGTAACAAATTGCAATGGGCGTCGTTGATAAATATGTGTAGAATAGTCTGAAATTATGGAGAGTATCAAGGTAAATTGCATTTCCGCCGGCCTTTCAGAATCCTGCGCTGAGGGGAACAGGTTCTTCGGCGGAAATTCGATCTGATGAATCTCTTGATGTGATCCCAGACGAACGCGATGGGGCGGCAGTTTCAAGAGAGTGCGCGCCAGACTTCCTGCAAAACCCCGTCAAGCAGAAGCATGGTGTGGAGGAGAAATGGATGACCTTGATGTTCAAAGTAAGGGGAATTCCCTTAAGTTGAAAAGACTGACTCCCGAACAGGTGCGGAGGATTGATGAGTTCCTGGCATCTGTGGGAGATTATGGCGAGGTAAACCTCGTTGTGCAAAATGGCGAATTGCGGTATATTAACAAACTTGTAAGCTTCAAGGCCACAGCCACCACTGAAAAGAGGAAGGAACAATAACGAATAAGATACTGCTTGCGCGAAGATCAAAGTATTGCAACGAAGACAGGCAGGCTCTGGCAAGGGCGAAAGAATCCCGGGAGTCATGACACAAAAATGTCATGACTCTTTTTTTTTATGAATTATTCGAAGTGTCTTTTTCGTATGCGCTGAAAACAGCAAGGTGATTTACACATGAAAGACAATTCATTCGATCATTCAAATTTATCTGCGAACAAACTCAATCTCAAGAAACTGACTGCGGAGCAGATTCAGCAGATTGATGACTTCATTGCGTCTCTTGGAGAATATGGAGAGATCCATTTGGTGATCCAGCGCGGCCAGTTGAAATATATCAACAAGATGGAAAGCCACAAGGCCTGGAAGGACGATGATGAGGATGGACCGTAGACCAATCTAAAAACAGCACGGTCCATTTTCGAATGGCGTGACCCTGGCGAGGGTGAAAGAATCCCGGGGGCCATGACGGCTCTTGACGAGCCTTGTCGTGGCCTCCATTTTTGTTAATGAGCGCAGGCTCGTGTCAAAGCACTGCCAGAGCAGGAAAAGCGCGTTTACAGACAGCAGGACATTCTATTAACGAATTACATCGAATATGAGTTTGCAATGGTATGCGTTGCGAAGTAAACCGAATAAGGAAGAGGCTTTATCCCGCGAAGCATGTGCGCGCGGATTTGAAATCTTCTTTCCCCAGATCAAGGTCCAGCCAGCCAATCCAAGAGCGCGGAGGACAAGGCCCTATTTCCCAGGGTATATGTTCGTGCGGACGGATCTGCTGGCGGTTGGATTCTCCGCGCTGGCGTGGATGCCCCATTCATACGGCCTCGTTTGCTTTGACGCGCGGCCGTCCCTGGTCCCCGATGGATTGATCCCCGCCCTCCAGCGCCGCGTCGAGCAGATCAATGCCGCAGGCGGCGAGCTTTTCGAGAATCTGCGGCACGGCGAAACGGTTCGGATCGAAGCCGGACCGTTCGAAGGATACGAAGCGATCTTCGATGCCCGTTTGCCGGGGAGCGAGCGGGTGCGTGTGTTGTTGAGGTTGATGAGCAGGCAGCAGGTTCCGCTGGTTCTGCCCGCCGGGCAGGTCCGGCCGGTCAAATCGCAGCCGAGACGCGGCCGATAAGCCGAGCGATCCCGCGAAGGGGGCAGTCTTGTGCTGCGTGCCATAATTTTTTTCATTCGTCTGACTGAAGAGAATGTCGGAAGGGCGGATGCTTGCTGGACGAGGCGGCATCAAGCCGCCATCGTCTGCTTCGGTGTTTCGCAGCATCGAAGCCACCTTTCCCTAAAACTTTTTCTTCTCCCTCCATCCATGTCACTTCTGTTCTAAGCCCCGCATTTCCCAGAGTTGTCCTTGACTTTCCAACTGAATGGATACCCTTACAAAACAAACCGTTATTGAGTCTGACGATGATCGTAGCTGGGACATGGTCATCGAACCCCAGCGCGGTCTCCTCGACTTGCACTTTGGGGAGCTGTGGCGTTACCGCGACCT
>JAKAMM010000359.1 GCA_021812905.1 Chloroflexota bacterium
TCCCGCCTGGACCTCAACCCTATCGGCCAGCGTTCTGACGCGGATATCCACGGGCTGAAAATACGGTGAGTCCTTCAGCCCGCTGATTTGTTGAAGCGGTTCAGAGGCTTTCTCCACAGGATCGGGAAAGGCTAATAAATAAGATAGCTCGGTATTTTTAAGGGCAGCCATGCTTTTAGTTTACTATGTTGACAGTCACTTATTTTGTTGACCTGCTTTATGAGCGTACAAAATGCGGCATCTCGAACGGAACTTCAAGCGAGAGTTCGACAAAACCGGCGTATTCGCCATTTTTGAACCACGGGCTCTGGAAGATGATCTTCTTGACGCCATTTTTCTCAATGGTATACACATTCTTCTCACGCGCTGCCAGCAATCTTTCTGTTTTGACGCGCGCTGGTTCGGGATGGCAATCGAGCATATTCCTGCCGATCAAGGCGTAGCCGCCATCCTTCTCAAAAGTTTTGGCGGATTTGTCGTTCAATTCGAGCAGGATGCCATTTGGGTCACAGACCGTAACGGCGGCGGGGAATTCCTTGATCCAATCGTGTTCGCTCATGTGCGCTCCTGTTGAAGGTTTAAAGTTCAAGGTTGAAGGTTGCGATCAGCTCAAACAACCTGTAACCTTAAACCTTCAGCTTGAAACTGTAATGGACATCCTCCGCCGCACTCGGATACAACCGGACAGGTCTCGCATTTGGCGGGCAGGTTTTGCCGTTCGCGTAATTGCACCGACAGATTGTGATTCCAGATCGAGTCCCACGAATCGGTCAGCATATTTCCGAGCGGATGGTAATAAGATTGACATGGCAAAACGTTTCCGTTGGATTCGATGCACATGCTGTACAACGCGGCGGTGCAGCCTTTGACTCCCAAATTGTTCGCGGTGGGATCGAATTCGCAATACTGTGTTGGCGTGTACCAGATGAGTTTTTGTCCGTGCTCAGCGGTTTTGCGCGTGGCAATGTCGAGGATGGGTTGAAGCTCACTTTCGTGCAGACCCGTTCCAACGGTCAGGGCGTGACCGGAGTAGATGAGCGCGTTGAGTCCAATGGTCGGCACGCCGAGATTGGCCAGGAAATCCAGCGTGTCGGGAATCTTGTGGACATTGGTGCGTAACATCGTGGTATTGGTCATCACGTAAAGTTTTGAATTCAGCACATTCTTCAAACCCTGAATGGTTTGTTTGAATGCGCCTTTGGCGCGCATCATCTCGTCATGGATTTGCTCGTCGCAGGATTCAACTGTGATCTGCACGTGGTCGAGTCCGGCATCGATGAGTTTCTGCACATAGCTCTCGTCAATGAGACGGCGGGCGTTGGTGTTGAGACCGGTGATCTGACCGTTCGTTTCGGCGCGGTGAATCAATTCAGGCAGGTCATTTCGCAAAGTCGCTTCGCCGCCGGTAAAAACGATGTGGGGAATACCGAGCGCCCAAAGTTGATCAATGATCTTGAACCAATGCTCGGTGGTGAGTTCGGGGAAGTTGCGTTCGCGGGCGTTGTAACAGTGGGCACAATCGTTGTTGCAACGATAGGTGACGGCCAGATCCATGCGATAGGGCGCAGACGGTCGCGCGCTGAACGGCATGGTCGTTTCCAGGAGGAGTTCATGGATCGGACACGCGCCGTCGGGAAGGATTAGGTTGGAAAGTTGACAGTTGAAAGTTGAAAGTTGAAAGGTCGTCTAAAGCCTGGCGTTTGCTAATTCGATATTGTCGCTGAATTGCATTAACGGCTTCTTGTTCGTGAATGCCTTCCAAAATCATCCATGCCATAAAAGCCGCGGTTGGGTTTAAGTGCATCACGCGGTTGGCGTTGACGATCAGCGTGCCGGTTCCATCCGGGTCAACTCGCAGGTGGATGCGCGATTTTTCATCCGTGTTTTCGCGGATATAGTGATAAAGTCCCGACGATGGACTACTGACTGTAGACCGTTGACCGAAGACAGATTTGAGTGAACTGATATTAAACATGGACACCTTTAAACTTTCAACATTGAACCTTCAACCGAATTATCTTCCGCCGCCGGCGCAGGCACATGCGCAACCTGCACAGGCACAAGCGCAGGCGCAACCGCCGCCACCGCTTCTGCCGCCGCGAGAACCACTGGCTGAAGGTGGGGGCGGAGGATTGGTCGCGTTGGTCACTTTGCCGGTGAATGTGTTCAAGTCGCCGATGACTTTGCTTGAGAATGTCTGTACGCCGGTGACCATCGAAGCCGCGATGCTCGCGCCGGGCAGGGCGGAGGAGCCGCGTCCAGACAAGCCCGGGAATGATGCGGCGGGAGCCGCTGTCGGCGTGGGATGATACGTGGGGTCGAAATTGCCCCACCACATCGGCATAAAGATCGGGCCGGTAAATGTGCGCCGCGTGCGGTCGTCGTATTCTTTATCGAGCATGGTCCATTCGAGATTTTCATCGAACTTCTGGCTCTTGACTTCGGGCGTGTCCGCCGCCGAAACTTGCGCCCAGGCTTGTTCCATGATGTTCTTGTAATAGGCAACGGTTTCGTTGCGGCTGAAGCCCTTCATTTTTTCCGAGACGGATTTGACGAGCGCCACCATCATGTTTTGCATCGCCGTCTGACGCGCTCTCGGATCGTTGATCTTAAAAGCGCCCAGGAAAGCGGACTCGTAATCGTGCAGATCGGCGGGAGGCGGGTCGGTTACCTGGACCTTGAGCGGCTCGCGCGAAACGACAGATGCCGCACCTTTTTTGATGACGCTGAACAAGGTCATCGTCATTACTTTGTCGAGCGATGTTTCCATCAATATCGCAGCCTCGACGGCGGTCAGGCCGCGCTTGATGCCATGACCTTCGATACCGATCTTCGGAGGGATGTATTGCAGTTTGCGGCGGCTGCCTTGAATGGCGCTTAGGATCGGCAAACCGAAGAACATGAAACCGAAGAAGCCAAAACAAAGGACGGTTCCTAGATTAGCAATCAGGCCAGCAATCAGCCCGGCAAAATCAAAGGCGGGCGCGGTGATGATGGTATCGGCTGGCACATACGAGGCAGGAAAG
>JAKAMM010000017.1 GCA_021812905.1 Chloroflexota bacterium
ACCACACGAGATCGACCGCTTCCTGAGCGAAATCAATTTCGCAGAATGGAACGTCCAGCAGGATAAAGGGCGTCCATTCGCGCAGGCGGTTGCTGAGTTGTCGTCAGAGTTCCCGCAACATGCGCGCTTGATCAGCGCCTTCCATGAACATTGGGAGGATTCCATCGTCGGCTCGATTGATGGAACAGTTGTGATTCTTCGGAAACTAAAACAACTCGGATATCCGCTTTACGGATTGAGTAATTGGTCCGCAGAAACTTTCCCGTTGGTTCGAGAAAAGCACACATACTTTGACTTGTTCGATGACATTATAATTTCTGGCGAAGTAAAATTGATCAAGCCCGATCCGCAGATTTTCCGCTTCATGCTGAACAAATTCAAATTGGAGGCGCAGGCTTGTCTCTTCATTGACGACTCAATGGCAAACATCAAAACGGCCAACGAACTTGGTTTTGCGACTATCCACTTTCAATCGCCTGCGCAGCTTGAAATAGAATTATCCGGGCGTGGCGTTTTATGATGATGGAAAAACAACAAATTGCGAATAGGGAAACTTTTTCATGATCTCGTCTCTGCTCCCCCAGATCGAAGCTGAACTTCAGCGCCAGGTCGCGCGACTTGATTTGCCGCGCACAAAAACCTTTCATGAAATGCTCACCTATCACATGGGCTGGACAGGCGAAGGCGCGGGCGCGGAAGCGCGCGGAAAGCGCATCCGCTCATTGTTGGTTTTGCTTTCAACAGCCGCTTGTGGCGGGAATTGGCTACACGCTTTGCCAGCCGCGGCAGCAGTTGAACTGGTTCATAATTTTTCACTCGCACATGATGATATTCAAGATAATTCGCCAAAGCGCCGGGGCCGCCTCACTGTTTGGAAAAAATGGAATATGCCTCAGGCAATCAACGTTGGTGATGTACTATTCGTCATTGCAAATCAAGCCATGCTGGATTTGGTAAAAAGCTATCCAACCGAAATCGTTGTCCGCGCCGCAGGTTGTTTGCATGACACCTGCCTCGCTCTGACCCGCGGCCAGTTCCTCGACATGTCCTATGAAAAACGAAACGATCTGCGCATTGACGATTATTGGCCCATGATCGAAGACAAGACCGCCGCACTGACCTCAGCCTGTACACAAATTGGTGCGATCCTCGGCAATGCAGACGAGACGATGATCGAGCAATACCGCATCTTCGGCCTGGACCTTGGGCTGGCTTTCCAGGTTCAGGACGATATCCTCGGCATCTGGGGCGACGAGGCGCTGACAGGTAAATCTGCGGCCAGCGATTTGGTGGAGGGAAAGAATTCCCTGCCGGTGTTGTACGGTCTGAGTCAACAGGGAAGATTCGCTCAACGTTGGGCCGCGTCCGCCATACGTCCAGATGAAGTTGCGGGGGTCGCAAAGATGCTGGCCGATGAAGGCGCGTTTGAATTTGCCCGGGGCGAGTCAAAACGTCTAACTGATCAGGCGTTGGGGGCGTTGAAAAAAGCTAAACCGCACGGCGAGGCGGGCCAGGCGCTGACCGATCTGGCGCGCAAGTTGCTCAATCGAGAATCTTGATTTATAATCCCAGCGCCAGCGGGTGTAGTTCAGTGGTAGAACGCTTGCTTCCCAAGCAAGATATCGTGGGTTCGAGTCCCATCACCCGCTCTAAGAATATTCAGTTGTTAAGGTGCTGCTACACTTTGCGACGATAGCCTCGCCGCTGCCCTCCGCGCGCGAACGCGGAGGGCGTTTTTGCAAACCTTATTAGCCGACCGGTGAAGATTGAGAGAAACGTTCACGGCGCGACTTCTCAAAGGCCGCAACATCTTTTTTAGGAATCAATAAAGTGGACGCCAGAGAACATCGTCAAAGGCTTTCCTGTAGGCATGTTTAGCTTCATGCTTGTTGCCAACAAAATGCCTTTCGAGGGATCAACAAATGACCACTGACTTAACCTTCATTACAAACGAACAGAATCTAACTCTAAAAGACCGGTTCCAGGTCTTGATCAAGGACTCGCGCTTTTTTGATGTTTTGGTGGGATATTTCTTCACTAGCGGGTTTTATGCAATTTATCCTGCGCTGGAAAAGACGGAGAGAGTAAGAATTCTAGTCGGTATTAGCACGGACAGGAGAACCTACGAACTGGTTACCAATGCCAAAGAAGAAAAGCAATTGGAATTTGTTTTTTCCCATGCCGAGGCCAAGCAGGTAATTGAAAATCAGGTTGCCGAGGAAATGGAATTTTCGCAGGATAGCGAATATGTTGAGCGCGGAGTCGTGAAATTTGTTGTTTGGATCAGAACAAAGAAATTAGAGATTAAGGCTTATCCATCCCAAAACATTCACGCAAAAGTTTACATCGTTACTTTCAATAAAGGCGACCGCGATGTAGGCAGGGTAATTACTGGCTCAAGCAATTTGACCCAATCGGGACTTGCAGACAATCTTGAATTCAACGTGGAACTGAAAAACAGCGCAGACTACACCTTTGCTAGAAATAAGTTTGAAGAACTCTGGAAAGATGCGGTTGACGTCAGCGAAAAGTACATCGAGACGATAAACACAAAAACATGGCTGAATCAGGACATCACTCCCTATCAACTTTACCTGAAACTCCTGTATGAATATTTCAAGGATGAGCTGAGCCAAACAGATGAAGTATTTGCCAGCTATTTTCCCGAAAACTTCATGAAGCTTGAGTACCAAGAACAAGCCGTTTTGAATGCCAAGAAAATACTCGAAGAATATGGCGGGGTTTTTATCGCCGATGTCGTAGGCCTGGGAAAGACTTACATCGCAACACTGCTTGCAGGCCAATTAGATGGAAGAACATTGGTCATTGCTCCGCCTGTGTTGCTTGATCCAGATAATCCGGGTTCATGGAAAAATGCCTTCTCGGATTTCCGAGTTGCCGCAGACTTTGAGTCTATCGGGAAGCTCGATGATATTCTCGAAAAGGGAACGGAGAAGTATACAAACGTCATCATTGACGAAGCCCATCGCTTTAGGACTGAAACCAACATGACCTACGAAAAACTTGCCGAGATTTGCCGCGGCAAGCGCGTGGTTTTAGTAACAGCAACTCCTTATAACAATTCGCCCTGGGATATTTTGAGCGAAATCAAGCTTTTCCAGAACTCGAAGAAAAGCACTATCCCGAATCTACCTGATTTGAATGCCTTCTTTGCTGGGTTGGCAAAAAACCTAAAGGGATTGGATCGCCAAAAGGATAACGAAGAATACCTGAGAGTAGTGAAGGAGAATTCAAAAGAAATACGCGAGAAAGTTCTCAAGTATTTGATGGTTCGAAGAACAAGGACCGAAATTGTCCACTGGTTTGAAAGGGATTTAAAAAAACAGGGTCTGCGCTTTCCTGAGGTTGCCGCGCCTGAGCCGCTATTCTATGAATTGAACGACGAAGAAGACAAGATTTTCGATGCCACAATGGAATTGCTTGCTTCGCAATTCACATACGCTCGTTACACGCCTTTGTTGTATTTGAAAAAACCGCTGGATCAACTCGAAGAAACAGCCCAAAGGAACATGGGCAAATTCATGAAGATCCTGCTCATCAAAAGGTTGGAAAGCAGTTTCTTCGCGTTCCGAAATTCGATTAGCAGGTTTATCAATTCCTACGAGTTATTCATTAGGGAATTTGAAAAAGGCAATGTTTTTACCAGCAAGAAGCATATCAATAAAATATTCGAATATCTCGAAAACGATGACGACGAATCCGTACAGCAACTTATCGATGAGGACAAAGCAGAAAAACATGCAAGCAGCGCATTCAAGCCTGAGTGTCATTGGCCGTGCTAATATGTACCGGTGAGAGTCGCCGGATGTATACCAGGCGGAGTCGCCGGATGTATACCGGGTAGAGTCGGCTGATATATACCAGTCGGAGTCGGCTTATGTATACCAGGCGGAGTCGCCGGATGTATATCACCTCGTGAATGTGGCACAATGCCTCCAGTGATGGTTCGAAGAACCGAACCACTTAGAACTGGAGGTGCCAGATGAAGAGGAAGCCTATGAACTACATACAGGAAATCATTCGGCGATTGCAGCTGGGTGAGAGCGAACGCAGAATTGCGCAAGATATGAATATGGCCCGGCCTACGGTGCGGCGATATAGCAAGCTTGCGAAACAGCAGGGTTACCTGGAGCCGGGCAGTCAGCTTCCAAGCGAAGCCGAACTGCAGGCGGTTTTGGGAAGCGAGGTGCAGGGAGTGCGCCAAGTCTCGAGCGTCGAGCCTTATCGGAAGCAGGTGGAGGAGTGGCGCAGGCAGGGAGTGGAGATGACTGCCATTTGGCTGCGGTTGCAGGAGAACTATGGCTTCAAAGGAGCCTATGGGTCGATCCGGCGGTTCATTCACAAGTTGGAACCGAAGCAGGCGGAAGCAGTCGTGCGCGTTCACAGCGAACCAGGGGAGGATCTTCAGGTGGACTTTGGATTGGCAGGGATGCTCTACGACCCAATCAGCCAACAGCTGAGACGCGCCTATGTGTTCGTGGCGACATTGTGTTATAGCCGCCACCAATATGCCGAATTGGTCTTTGATCAAAAGACGGGAACGTGGATCGCTCTACATAAACGGGCCTTTGAATTTTTCGGGGGTGTGCCTAGGCGAGTCATCCCGGACAATTTGAAAGCGGCGGTGATCGAAGTGTTAGTGCATGACCCGGTACTGGGCGAGGCCTATCGGCAACTGGCGCTGCATTATGGTTTCCTAATCAGTCCCACAATCCCACATACTCCTCAACACAAAGGAAAAGTCGAGAATGGGGTTCACTATGTCCAACGAAACTTCATAGCTGGGCAGGAATTTGCCGATGTGCAAGCGGCCAATGGACATTTGCGAGAATGGATTCTCAACACGGCAGGGCTGCGCAAACATGGCACCACCGGTGAAGCACCGCTGTATCTGTTCAATGAATTTGAGCGAGCCACTTTGCAAGCTCTACCTGCCACACCTTTCCAACTGTTGGAAATCCGCACGGTGAAGGTCCACCCGGATTGCCACGTGGTGATTGCAGGCAGTTTTTATTCGGTGCCCTTCAAATATGTGGGCCAGGCCCTGGTCGCGCATGTGAGCGAGAAGCTGGTGGAGATCTACTCCGAAACAGAATTGGTTTCCAGCCACATGCGTAGCACTCAACCTGGGAAATGGCATACTCACTTGAGCGATTATCCGCCTGCCAAAGCCGCTTATTTGATCCGCACTCCGGCCTACTGCCGGGAACTGGCGGCCAAGATCGGCCCATCTGCCCAACAGGTGATCGAATACCTCCTGGCAGACCGGCCGCTCGATCGGCTGCGCACCGCACAAGCGATCCTGCATCTGGAAGAAAGTGTGGGACCCAAACGCCTGGAAGGTGCCTGCGCACGCGCCCTGTATTTTGGCGTGCTGAATTATCGGGAGATCAAGAAGATCCTCAATGCCGCTCTGGATCGTGAGCCCCTGCCACAAATTCAAAATGTGCAGCCAGTACTCAGTCATATCTTTGCCCGGGCTGAAGAAGAATTCTTTGGAAAGCCCTCCTAATGTTTCACTCCCTCTTGCCTCTTCTTGCCCGAGTGAACCGCTTCACGCAGAGCAATTTTCTCGCCTGCGGCCACCCAGTCAAGGGCTAGGACACCCTTGACTGGAACCCGGCCTCCGGCAATTCGCTCTGCGTATGAAGCGGTTCGACTCAAAGGTGTTCGCCCGGGCAATCATCAACACTATCTAAAGGACAAAACTATGCTGTCTCATCCGCTCTACCCCAAACTGCGCGCACTCCGGCTCTCGGGCATTCTGCAAACCCTGGATGTGCGCGCCTCTCAGGCGGTGCAGAATCAGCTGGCGCCTCTGGAGTTCCTAGCTATCCTACTCGATGATGAACTCGAACGCCGAAACCAACAACGCCAGATCGAGAGAATGGCTCAATCGGGTTGCAATAACAACCAGACGTTAGCTCATTTTGATTTCTCCGCCGCACCCGGCATCAACCGGATCTTGATCCAGGACTTGGCGTCCTGCACCTTTATCCAACGTCACGAAAATATTCTCATATGCGGCCCCAGCGGCGTGGGGAAAAGTCACATCGCCAATGCGCTGGCACTCGAAGCCTTGAAACGAGATCTGCGGGTCCTGATCAAATCCACCCATCACCTGTTGAATGATCTGCAAGTCGCCAGAGCCAATGGTTCGCATGCCCGCCTCTTGTCGCGCCTCTTGTCTTGCGATTTGCTTGTTCTGGATGATTTCGGTTTGCAGCCCACATCTCCCCAGGCGGCTCAGGATCTCTACGAAATCATCACCGAACGCTATGAACGCGCTTCCCTGATCATTACCTCCAATCGTGCTTTTGAAGAATGGGGGGAAGTGTTTGTCAATGATCTCTTGGCCAGTGCAGCGCTCGATCGCCTAACCCACCATGTCCACACTCTCATTATCCGCGGCGACAGCTTCCGCCAACGTAGCCGCCGAGTTCCTGCGGGAAAGGAAAATCAAATGACTGAATCAATTTCTTAAACTATGGCAAACGAAAATCTTAACCCCATCCACATTCATTTGGCTGGTACATTTCAAGGCGACTCTGGGCGGTATACATCAGGCGGCTATTGACAGTCATGGTCAAGCTGAAAGAAATCCCTTTCAAAGTATAGTCATTCAAAGTAGTTGCCACAACTGAAAGGCGCAGTTACTTCGCAGACGGCAACATTGACTGAGTGATTACCAATTGCCCAGATGAGACTTTGACCACACAGGCCGCTCAAGAAGCGAGCGACGTGCGCTGGCAAATCGAAGAACTGGATTGCGGACTCAAACAATTGACTGGAACCGAAAAATGCCAATGGTCAAAAAACGAACCACTTTGTCTCAAAGGACGCTCACAACGTAATCACATTGCTTGTTGTTATCATGCTTGGCTTTCTTTGAAAATCAAAGCAGAGACTCTTGGAAAAACACTTTACCAAACCAAAGATAATTTGTTACCAGAGATGATTTGTTGAGCGATTATCTGCGGGCAGAATTGGCCTCACCTCGAATTCATGCTTTCTTGCCTGCATAAGCGAAAGTCCTGGCGCGGGGGATTGCACGATCACCAGTGTAAAAGAAGACTGAAACCGCAATGTACACTTTAAAATATCACACCTATTTTAGCAGAGGCGGGCGCATTCCGAGAGATAGATGGGGTCTTTGGTAATGATAATACTGCAGCCATTCTTCGACCCACAAGGATAGCTTGGGGATTTCCGCAACTCGATATTTGGCCCAACCCAGACATTCCCTGCGCAAAGAGCGATTGAAGCTTTCGATGAAACTCTGCTCATTCTTTTTGTAAGGTCGGGCGACCCGATGACGCCCGCAATACAAGTTCAGGTCTTGCAAGAACTGACCTTTGAACTCATGGCCGCCATCGGTCTGGATTAGATCGGCAAAGCCATTGAAACAGGTGGGCATGCAAAAGTGCAGGAAAGCTTGTCCATCGGCGGCTTCCAGGGCGGGACGCAGGAGCACCGCACTCTCTTTTGAGAAAACATCGATGGCGGTGAAGGCAAACACGTCTCCCAAGACGACCGTGTCCATTTGGACCACTTGGCGTGCGGCCTGAGCCTGCGGTACACGACCGCGGGGTTGATTTCTGTGCCGGTGTGAACGAAGCTGGTATTTCTCGGCTAAGACTTTGTAGATGGTGCTGATCCTGACTTCCACGCCATACTCTTGTTCTAGGACGTACTGGAGCTTTTGTCCACAACACTGGCGGTATTTTTCGCGCAACGCCCAAATGCGCTGTTTGAGAACTGGATCCCGCTTGCGCTTTTTACGCGGTCCCGACTTGGCTCGCTGGTAGTGCTCCAGAAAGACTTCCAGACTGCCATTGGCACGAATGGCTTGAGACCAACGGATTACCGTTCGGCGGGAGATCCCCAAACGCGCCGCTACCTGCGTTTGGGAAATCCCCTGTTCTAGAAGTTCGTGTGCCAGGATGATTTTCGTCATTTGTCGCATCTCCATAGTTTCTCATGAAGTGTGACATTTTAAAGTTTAATACATCGGAAACTTGAATCTCAAAACATCTTATGGTATGATGCAAGCCAATAACCAAATAGTCCCTGAAACGACCCGTTGGCCCGGATGCTAGGGCGTAAAGGTGGAAGCTGGTGCAAGTCCAGCGCTGTGCCGCAACTGTGAGTTGGTTCGCCAACAAGCCAGGACGCCTATTTCAGGAACGCTCGTCTAATCCCTTCTCGCCGCAAGGAGGTGGAGCATGTAGTGCATTCATTGCATCAGCTTCTTGCCGACCGAAAGGTCGGTATTTTTGTTAAACCATTTTCAAGGAGATCCTATGTTACGCAAATTTCTATTGCCGCTGGCTCTGCTTTTCAGCCTGATGCTAGGTGCCTGCGCACCGGCAATTGCTCCAATCCCCACATCCTTGCCGCCTACGATTGCGCCCAGCCTCGGGCCAACAGACATCCCGGCTACTGCCACTCCCTCAGGCATCACCCTGACCGATGGGATGGGGCGCACGGTGGCACTGGCTGCCCCTGCCCGGCGCGTCGTTTCGCTGGCTCCCTCCCTGACCGAAGGCCTGTTTGCTGTAGGCGCGGGTGCGCAGGTGGTAGGCCGCGACGATTACTCTGATTATCCTGAACAAGCCAAGAGCATTATAAGCATTGGTTCCACTTACCAAACGGTGAACACGGAAGCCATCCTGGCCCTCAAGCCGGATTTGGTTGTGGCGGCAGGCATCAATACTCCAGAGCAGGTCAAAGCCTTGCAGGACCTCGGTGTGACAGTCTATTTCTTTGCCAACCCCTCCGATTTCAGCGGGATGTACGAAGACCTCAAAACCATGGGGCAGCTGACCGGTCACGAAAACGAAGCAGCCGCGTTGGTGAAATCGCTCCGAGTGCGCGTGGATGCCGTCACCGAAAAAGTGGCAACCGTGACTCAAAAACCGAAAGTCTTTTACGAGATTGACTCCAGCAACGGCACTGATAAGCCCTGGACGAGTGGTCCCCACACTTTTATGGACGCGATGATCACACAGGCAGGCGGAGTCAACATCGGCGGCGTGTTGACCGATCCCTTCGCTCAGATGAGCCTGGAAGAAATTGTAAAACAAAACCCCGATATCATCATCCTGGGCGATACCGCTTATGGCGTGACGCCCGAATCTGTTGCTCAGCGCCAGGGATGGGGCGATTTAGCCGCCGTGAAGAACAAGGCTATCTTCCCCTTCGACGACAACCTCGCCAGCCGCCCTGGTCCGCGTTTGGTAGATGGGCTCGAAGCGCTGGTAAAGATACTGCATCCTGAGCTGTTCAAGTAGCCTCTAAAACTATGCGCCGCTTCCCCTATCTCTCTGCTTTGGTCGTGCTTTGTCTGGCCCTCCTGCTGAGCCTCGCCATTGGCTCGGTGTTTCTTTCGCCTGCCGAATTGTGGGGCGCGTTGATCGAGCAGAGCGCCGGACTGGCAAAGACCATTCTGTGGAAAATTCGCATGCCGCGCACGGTGTTGATTGCCCTGACCGGTATGGCGTTGGGGGGAAGCGGCGCGGCGTATCAGGGGCTTTTTCGCAACCCGCTGGCAGACCCGTACCTGATTGGCGTAGCCTCGGGCGCCGGTTTGGGAGCTGTGATTGCCATGAGCATTCAATGGCCCTATTCCTTTTGGGGTTTGATGGCAGTCCCGATGGCGGCTTTCGCAGGCGCGTTGCTGACTGTAGCACTGGTCTATTGGCTGGCGCGCGTCGGTCGAACCGCTCCAACCACCAATCTCATCCTGGCGGGTGTCGCGGTTTCATCCTTTGCCACCTCCGTAACCTCTTTCCTGATGTTGCGCTCGGAGGGCGAACTGCGGCGGGCGATGAGCTGGCTGATGGGCGGTTCCATCCAACTGGGCTGGACATCCATACTGGCGATCCTGCCCTACATCTTCATCGGTCTGGGCGTGTTGACCTTGAGCGGTCATGCGTTAAACCTGCTGCAATTTGGCGATGATCAGGCCCAGCAACTCGGCTTGAATGTGACACGCACCAAAACCTTATTGTTGATTACCGCTTCGCTGGCAACCGCTGCCGCTGTTTCCTTCACGGGCATCATCGGTTTTATCGGGCTGATCGTGCCGCACGTCATGCGTCTATGGCTTGGGGCAGACTATCGGCGACTCCTGCCTCTCTCCATTCTTGGCGGTGCGACGGCTTTGCTGATTGCGGATGTGCTGGCGCGCGTCGTCCTGGCGCCGCAGGAATTGCCTGTCGGCATCGTCACGGCGTTGGCGGGCGCGCCGTTCTTCTTGTGGGTGTTGCGCCGCGCAAAAAATCAGGCCTATTGGTGATCCAGCCTTCCCATTTGAAGTTGGGCTGATTCGCAACCCTGTGGAATCAGCCTCGAGGAAATTTGCATGCCTGAGAAAATTCGAATTTATTCTGAGCTGCTTGGCGATTTCGTGCAACTGCCTGCCGCGCCTCGCCGCATCGTCTCCCTGGCTTCCGGTCTCACCGAAGCGCTCGTCCACATGGGATACGGCGATTCCATTGTCGGCCTCTCGAGTTGGTGCCCGAACTTTACCCCTCAGCTGCATGTTCCCATCGTCGGCAACTACCTCACAATTGATGAAGAAAAACTGCGCGCCGTTCAACCCGATCTGATTCTCCTCACTACCGGTGTTCAACGCGGGCTGGCGCGCAAACTGCACAAAGCAGGGTGGCCGGTGTATGTCCTGCCGTTGCCCAACAGCCTGCATGGGATTTTGGAAAACGCTATGACGCTCGGCGCGCTGGTGAACGATCTGCCCGCGGCCCGCGCCTTGGCTCAGCGCTGGAACCGCCTCTTTTTGGATGTTCGGGTTGATTCGCCCACTCCCAAGCCGCGCCTTTACGCCGAACTCTGGTTCGGCAAACATGCTCGCATGGCCGGCGGACTGACCTTTGTCCACGACCTCATCGAAGTGGCAGGCTGTGAAAACATCTTCGGCAATGCGCGCAAGGGCTACCTCGAACTCGATTTAAGGGAAGTGGAACGGCGCCAGCCCGATTTCTTTCTTCTTTATTCCGAGCCCGAATACCCCGTTGACGCCGCCGCTTTGCAAGTTGAACGCGGCTGGGACTTCCCTGTCATTCAGGCAGACATTTCCCCGAGCCACAATATTATCCACGACGGCCCTTCCATGATGGATGCGTTGAATTGGCTGCGTCAGTGTGTGGGTCACGCCTGAAGCGTGATCCACTGGAGAGCGAAACCATGAACCCAAGAGTTAGACACGGATTGCTGATCGTCAACACAGGCAACGGCAAAGGCAAGACCACCGCTTCGCTTGGGATGGTTCTGCGCGCTTGGGGACGTGGAATGCGCGTCTGTGTGATTCAATTTATCAAAGCTGAGACCGGTCAATGGGGCGAGATCAAAGCCGCCAAAAAACTCGGTATCGAGTGGTACACAACAGGCGATGGCTTTACCTGGCTGTCCAAAGACATGGATGAGACTGTTGCCCGCGCGTTGAGTGGCTGGGAGCTCGCCAGAGAAAAAATTTCCAGCGGGAATTACGATTTGATCGTGCTGGACGAATTTACTTACGCGCTCGCCTACAACTGGCTGGATACCGGGGACATTTTGGCATGGTTGCGCGCTCACAAACCCAACGATCTGCATCTGGTGATCACAGGC
The DNA here is from genome assembly GCA_021812905.1 of Chloroflexota bacterium. The sequence goes on from JAKAMM010000017.1 coordinate 11,650, forward strand.
AGAGACGCGCCGCCCGTCTTGATCGAGCAAGCCGATTTGGTGACGGAAATGCACCTTATTAAGCATCCCTACGATCAGGGCATTCAAGCCCAGGCCGGGATCGAGTTCTGATGGCTCATATTCCGCGCATAGTGATTGCCGCTCCGTCCAGCGGGAGCGGCAAAACCACGATTGCCACCGGCATCATGGCCGCGCTTGCCGAGCATTCTATCGTGCAGGGATTCAAGATAGGTCCCGATTACATTGACCCGGGTTATCACACAGCCGCGACGGGTCGTATTTCAAGAAACCTAACTCGGACAAGCCGGAATAGCGCACCACAGAGACACAAAGAACACAAAGGTCTCCTTTGTGACCACAAAGAATTTCTCCGTGAGCTTCGTGCCTTTGTGGTGAAAATGCTTGCACAAAAAACAAGGATTTAACTTCTAAGTTCCTAGTACATCTTGGCAGAAAGGGGTCTTTAGTGGTATAGCATAGGCAACCTCACACAGGAGAAGCCAGCAATGCCAATACCAAAAGCAAAAATTGTAACCCTGTCGGATGCCGAACGCCGAGGCTTAGAGAAATTGATCAAACGCCATCAAGTTGGGCAGCAAATCGCCATGCGAGCGAGGCTTGTCCTGGCCGCCGCCGCTGGTTACAAGAATAAAGAGATTGTCCAGAAATATCAGGTGACAGCGGATACCGTCAGACTATGGCGCAATCGCTGGGTTGAGTTGCAAGACATCTCACTGGATGATTTGAGCATAGAAGATCGTCTACAAGATGCACCTCGTCCAGGAGCGCCAGCCAAGATCACGGCAGACCAACGCTGCCGGATCGAAGCATTAGCTTGTGAAAAACCTGAAAACTCAGAACGACCCATTACGCAGTGGAGTGCGCGAGAAATTGCGGATGAACTGAAAGAGCGCAAGATTGTTGATGAGATTTCTCCACGCCATGCGGCCAGGCTTTTAAAAAGAGGCTGATATAAAGCCGCACTTGTATCGCTACTGGTTGACGCCAGCCTACGAAGAAGGTTTTGACGCAAAAGTGTCTGATATCAACGAGGTCTACAAACAGGCACCTGAAAGGGCAAAACAGGGTCAACGTACCGAGAGTGTAGATGAAATGACAGGTGTTCAGGCCTTGGAACGCGAGCATCCAGGATTGCCAATGTGTGCAGGCAAAGTCGAGAGGCGCGAATTCGAATACATTCGACATGGCACGTTATCTTTCACCTGCAATTTCGATGTTGCGCGTGGTGAACTGGTGGCTTGTACGGCTAGCAAGACCCGTAACGAAAAAGATTTTGCCGAACATATCAAACGTCGTGTGGATTCTGACCCGCTGACCAAACAATGGCATTTCGTCAGCGACAATCTCAACATACACCTGTCTGAATCATTGGTGCGCTACGTGGCGGAAGAATCAGACATCAACATTGACCTGGGTGTGAAAGGTAAATCCGGCATTCTGAAATCCAAGACTTCGCGAGCTGCTTTTTTGAGTGACCCAACCCATCGCATCGTGTTTCATTACACGCCCAAGCACGCTTCTTGGATGAATCAGATCGAGATCTGGTTTAGCATCCTGGTTCGCAAAGTCCTCAAACGAGGCAACTTCCAATCTGTCGATGATCTGAAACGCAAGGTGTTGGCTTTCATCGAATACTATAACCGCACCATGGCCAAACCTTTCAAATGGACCTATCAGGGCAGAGCACTTACTGCCTAACTATTTATGCCAGGATATACTAGTCTGCCGGA
>JAKAMM010000360.1 GCA_021812905.1 Chloroflexota bacterium
GAAAGACGAGGCATTGCGCAAGGGGCGTCGACTCGAAATGGAAAACGACGCTCTTCTGGCTGAAATCAGGGTGTTGATGGCAGATCAGGCAGGGCGCTCTGAGCATGAAACAAAGCCGCCAGAATGAGGGTGTCAGCCCAAACCATGAGAGCGGTCAGTGATATTGATGGAGTTGGGAGCCTTTTTGGTCACGTAGCGTAAGGAACGGTGGTGCATAACGGCGTTACATTTAGCGTAAGCCATAACGCCCATTCCACGCAGAGAAGTTGACAGCCTTGCCTCATGCTTGTATACATGATTAATTACATGTAACCATTGAGGGCGGCATGTCCAAGACCTTATCCAGTACAGAAAAAGTACAGCACTATCGCCAAGGGTTGCGGGCAGCCGGGATGAAGCCCGTTCAGTTTTGGGTCCCGGATCCACATGCGCCACACTTTGCCGAAGCGATCGAGCGCCAATGCCAGGCGATTAATGCCAGCGCCGAAGAACAGGAGATCCTCGATTTTTGTGATGCGGCCGCAGCGGATATCGAAGGCTGGGTGTGAAGCGGGGAGATCTGGTGACGGTTTCACTTCCTGGGGATTACGGAAAACCTCGACCAGCCATTATTATTCAGTCCAATCTGCTGAGCACCCTGGATAGCGTGCTGGTATGCCCGGTAACCACGGTCATCGTGGACGCGTCGGCGGTGAGAATCACCGTAGAGCCTTCCCCAACGAATGGCCTGCGGCATCTGTCCCAAATCATGGTAGACAAAATCACAGCTCTTCGTAGGGACAAGGTGGGCACGCCCTTTGGCTACCTGACGGCGCGTCAAATGACTTCCGTAAACCGGGCCCTCCTTTTGGTCGTCGGTCTGGTGGAATAGCAAACCTGCCGAATTGAGGCCGAAAGCGTCCAGAAACAGAATGTCGATTAAACCTTCCGTTGTGCGGGGCTGCTGACAGGATATTACCGCTGGCTATTCACCCGTGAACAGCCCCAAAAACACCTGACCCCCATTGTTTACTGACCCGCAGGAAGCTTATCGTACGATTTTTCCGTTTTCTCATAGGGACCCATAGGGTATGGTGGACCCATTGGTCAAGACAGTTTGAGGGTGAGTTTAAGCTGGTCTGGTTACTTCCACTGCAGCGGAATGGCGCTGCCCCAAATCTTTTGGGCGTAACGGTTATGCTGCGATCTTTGGATACTTGTCCACAATACAGGCTCCGCCGCCCTGGCCGGTCAGGTAAACCTGATCCGGTGTAACGTAACCGAGGGACTGGTGCAGACGGCGACCATTGTAGAACTCAAAGTAGGCGGTCAGCCCAATCATCAGTTCCGGCACCTTGCCATAGCCCCTTATATAGATGTCCTCGTACTTCACACTGCGCCAGAGCCGTTCCACAAATATGTTGTCCAAGGCCCGGCCGCGGCCATCCATACTGATCCGTACATCATGCGCCTGAAGCACGCCTGTAAAGGCCTCAGAGGTGAACTGGCTGCCTTGGTCCGTATTGAAAATCTCTGGTGCTCCATAGCGTTGCAGGGCCTCTTCCAGGCAGGCTACACAGAACTCCGCCTCCATGGTATTACTGATCCGCCAGCTCAATACCTTGCGGCCGTACCAGTCCATGATGGCCACCAGATACACAAACCCATGAAGTAGCCGAAGTAGAGTAAGAGACGGGGCGTAGTCGAAACTATTTCCCCACCTCTCCTCCCCGAACCGGACTTGCACCTCTCAGCGCATCCGGCTCTCCGTTCAAGTGTTGCTCATAGCAAAGGCGACATCCTTATATCTCGACTCGATGGTACGGCGTATCTCGTCGCGCATGATGTACGGATTTTCTGAGGGATTACGCCATGTAAAACGTCCCTTGCGACTGGTGACAAGGCGCCGAAGGGCCACCGCCCCACACCAACCCCGACTATTCCGGCCGTGCATCACCCACGTCTTGGCCTGTCCCGGCTCCGGCGCCCGGGTATGGTCGCGCATCAGCGATCTAAAGCCTCGTCGATATTTCCGCGCGAGCCAATAGCCGAATTTCCAGAAAACGACGCGGTCCAGGCGGCTAAACAGGGTTGCCGTGTAGTCGGTGTATTGGTAAAAGGCAGCCCAGCCGACAATTTGACGATTCAGGCTTTCCACCAGATCCATCCGGTTCATGCTGTAATTGCCCGACAGTTGTTTGGTTAACCGCGCGGCAAAACCCCGATACTTCTCCCACGGAATGGTCGTCACAGGCCGCATGCGGCCGCGTGGTCCGCGCTTGCGGATAATTCGGTGGCCAAGAAAGACGAAACCATCGTTCACATGCGTTATATGGGTCTTTTCCATATTCAGCGTGAGCTTCAATCCGCCTTCGAGGAATTCCCGGCATGCCTCACGTATGGTTTCGGCATGCGCCCGAGTTCCCTTGACCACGATGACAAAGTCATCTGCATACCGACAGTAGGACACCGCTGGTTTCCACTGCCGGTTCTCTCTCGCAGCGATAGGCCGTTGCTTGAGAATGCCGAAGTTCCACGCCCACCGGTCCTTCCGCACCTTCTTGTTCAGATAGTTCGCTTCCATCCACACATCGAATTCATGCAGCATGATGTTGGATAATAACGGCGAGACAACACCGCCTTGCGGAACGCCTTCACTGGCAGCACGAAATAAACCGCGATCAACGCACCCTGCTTTGATAAACTTCCAGAGCAGGGCAAGGAAGCGCTGATCGGCAATCCGTTTGCGGATTCCCTTCATTAACAAACGATGGTGAACCGTGTCGAAGTAGCTGGCAAGGTCGCCCTCGATGACCCAGCGTCCAACGGTACTCTGCTCGTCACCGTCCTGTAATTGAAGCTTCACCGTGCGGATCGCGTGATGTACGCTTCGGGCCGGCCTGAAGCCATACGAAGCCGGGTGGAAGTCGCTCTCCCAGATCGGCTCCATCGCCATCAGCATGGCCCGTTGCACGATGCGATCCCTTAGGCTTGGGATGCCGAGCGGCCTGAGCTTACCGTTTGCTTTGGGGATATATACG
>JAKAMM010000361.1 GCA_021812905.1 Chloroflexota bacterium
TCATGTCGGCGAACTGATCGCCGACGTGATGGACAAAGTTGGCAAAGATGGGGTTATCACTGTCGAAGAGTCCAAGTCAATGGCTGATGAGACTGAATTCGTCGAAGGCATGCAGTTCGACCGTGGTTATCTTTCGGCCTACTTCATCACCAGCACCGACAAGATGGAAGCCGTCATTGCAGATGCCTATGTTCTGATCAATGAGAAGAAGATTTCCGCCGCGCAGGACATTGTCCCGCTGTTGGAAAAACTCGTCCAGCTTGGCAAGCGTGAACTCGTCATCATCGCTGAAGATATTGATGGTGAGGCCCTGGCCACACTCGTATTGAACAAACTGCGCGGTATGCTCAATGTGTTGGCTGTCAAGGCACCTGGCTTTGGTGATCGCCGCAAGGCCATGCTGCAGGATATTGCCACCCTGACTGGCGGTACCGTCATCGCTGAAGAGACCGGCCGCAAACTCGAAACCGCCACCATTGCCGATCTTGGCCGCGCTGAGAAGGTCGTCTCCGACAAGGAGAACACCACCATCATCAACGGCAAGGGCAAGAAGAGCGAGATCGAAGGTCGTATCAAGGAAATTCGCGCTGAGATCGAAAAAAGCACCAGCGATTACGACAAGGAAAAACTTCAGGAACGTCTTGCCAAGTTGAGCGGCGGCGTTGCGATCATCCGTGTTGGCGCGGCAACTGAGACCGAGATGAAGGAAAAGAAGCATCGTGTCGAAGATGCCCTCTCTGCGGCCCGTGCGGCTGTCGAGGAAGGCATCGTCCCCGGCGGCGAAATTTCCCTCATCAACGCCTCCAATAAACTCGACAAAATGGCGAAGGCTACCGAAGACGAAGAAATTCGGGTCGGTATCAACATCGTCAAGAAGGCGCTCGAAGCGCCCATCCGCAAACTTGCTTCCAATGCCGGCCAGGATGGCTCGGTCATCATTGACACCGTCCGCCGCAAAGCTGCAGAAGAGAAGAACAAGAATATCGGTTTCAACGTGCTCACAAACACCTACGTTGACATGATCAAAGTCGGCGTCATTGACCCGGTCAAGGTTGTGCGCGGCGCGCTCGAGAACGCGGCCTCCATTGCGGCCATGATCCTGACCACGGATGTTCTCATCACAGATATCCCTGAGAAGGAAAAGCCTGCTCCTCCTCCGATGCCGGAGTATTAACCAAACCCCTCAGTAGGGGCACAGCGAGCAACGCTGTGCCCCTACAATTTTTAATTGGTATAATCTGGACGATGTTTCACCGTTCCCGCATAATTCTGATCCACTTGACTTTGATCCTGACCTTGGGTCTTTCTGCCTGCGGTCCTTTGTTCGGGACCAAGGCCACGCCTACGCCCATCGGGCCGACGTCCACGCCCGTGCCTCCAACCGCCACTCCCGAACCGATGGCTCTCACCGTCAATGGGGAAGGGGTTACAGTTGCCGAATTCAAGGCAGAACTGGCGAGATATAAATCTGCACAGACTGCTCTCGGAAAAACCGTCAATGACACAGATGCCAGCAAAGCTGTCATCGAAGATTTGATCGCGCAGGTCTTGCTGGCGCAAGGCGCAAAGGCCGCGGGCTTCGATCTATCGGAATCCGCTTTACAGTCCCGCGTGGATGCGCTGGCAACAAATCTTGGCAGCGTGGATAAATTATCCGCCTGGGAATCCGGTCACGGCTACACCGATGAATCTTTCCGCATAGCATTGAAGCGTTCCGCAGAAGCGGCCTGGATGCGGGATAAGATCGTCAACGCCGTTCCCACCACAGCTGACCAGGTTCATGCCCAGCAGATATTATTCCTAAACACAAACGATGCGAACTCGGCGCTTGCTCAATTGAAAGGCGGTGCTGATTTCAATGCGCTGGCTGTACAATACGATCCAACCACACATGGCGATTTGGGCTGGTTCCCGAAAGGGTATCTGCTTGACCAAAAGATCGAGGATGCCGCGTTTAGTTTGCAAGCCGGCCAATTCAGTGATGTGATCCAAACCGATATTGGGTTTCAAATTATCAAGGTGCTTGAGCGTGACCCGCAGCATCCCCTTTCGCCGGACGCATATCTCTCTCAACAGGAACTGGCTTTAAAAAATTGGGTGGCGCAACAACGCACTCAGGCGGCCATCGTACTGGCGCCCTAATCGTGGAGTAACGCATGGATAACTTTGAGTTCAAAGATGAACAACCGGTTAAGCGATCTGGGTCACAATTCAGTTTGTGGGATATGCTGTCCATTCTGGTATTGGTTATCACCTTGTGCATCGGCGGTTATTTTGCGTTGATCTTCGTCAATCCGAACACGCCTTTGAATCCGCTCCCGCCCCCGCCGACCGCGCTTCTATTTCCAACAGCAACGATTACTCCGATTCAACCGGAGGCAACCTGGACAGTCACGATAACCATTACGACGCCCACCGCAACACTTGCGCCGTTGATCACTTTGGAGCCGTCCATCACGCCGGTCCTGCTTGTTCCGCCGACCAAAACACCCAAGCCGACCAGCACTCCAAAAGCGCCATTCAGCAGTTCATATAACAATATCGCCAGTACTACCTATTACCCCGACGCAGGCTGCGGCTGGTTTGGCGTTGCGGGCACGGTCGTTGATACCAAAAACAGCCCAATTATCGGTATGGTCATTCGCCTCGCCGGTACTTTGAATGGCGTTCCGATCAAGATGGTCACGGTGAGCAACGCTTACCAAATTCCTTATGGACCTTCGGGCTTTGAGTTCAACCTTGGGACCAAGCCCCAAACATCCACGAAAACGCTTTATCTCCAATTACTCGACCAGGCGGGACTGCCGCTTTCGGATAATCTTTACATCAACACTTCCAGCGACTGCAATAAGAACCTGGTTATGGTGCGCTTCAAGAAAAATCCTTAGACATAGAAACAAAAAAGCGCGCCATTTGAATGGCGCGCTTTTTTATATCCTGTTTATACTGCCAGATTCCAACTTTCGTATTTTGGATTCTTTCCACGCACCACATCATCGAACATCTGACG
>JAKAMM010000018.1 GCA_021812905.1 Chloroflexota bacterium
AAGCGTGAATCGGGTCTGGCCACAGCATGAAGCTTGATCCAAACCTTGCGACGGACATTTTCTTTATCATCCATAGGTTTCACCAGATCACGACCTGATTGACAGATTGGTCGGAATTGCGGAGCAAATCCAACTCAACCTTGTTGGATAGAAGATAGAGGAAGTTTGAAAAGCAGGGCTGTCCCGAGTCGGTCAGACATAGCTCTTCCATCGCCATCAGCGGTTGGCCGACAGAGACCTGGAGTAAACTGGCAGTTGGATTGGCGGCAGCTACAGCTCGCAGGGTGGCAATGCTGTGGGTGGCTTTCCAGCCGCTGACCTCCGAAGCAAAACGCCCCAGGCTCGAGAAGGGTGGCAGACTCGAGCTATCAGTGTAGAACTCAAAGACCGGGATTACTGCCTCGAGAAGGGCAGCCGGGGCGCTGTCGAGCAGGTAAAGAATGCGCAGGTGTACGGCCATGTCATGGGGCTTAATCTCCAGAACGCGGGCAGAATCTTCGCTGACAGGGCTTAGGCGATATTCCAATTTGCCGACCGTGGCGATTGTGCCCGTGCGCTCGATCATGGTGAGCGGGTCATTCAGTTCGTTGAGGGTGTTGGAAAGTTTGTGGAAGGCCGGGCTAATATAGGTACCGGACCCCTGGCGGCGGATGACCAGCCGCTCGCGCTCGAGCTGGGCCAGCGCTTCCCGGACGGTGGCCCGGCTGGTGGAGAACATTTCAGATAACTCGGTCTCAGACGGCAGTGCCCCTCCGTTTTCCCCCGCCCGGTTGGATTGGATCCAATTCAAAATCTCTTTATGGAGCTGATCTGCTAGGGACTGGCCGCGAGTAATCATTCTACCGCCGCATTTACTTGATAGTCGTCTAACGACTTTAATCTTAATGACCATTATAGGCTGAAAAAATGAAAAGTCAAGTTAGGGTTTATTAATTTTATTTTAATGACTCTGATCTGAAAATAGATTTTCATGTTTGGCGGTGAAAATCTATTTTCATGGCGACTACTGCAAAAAGGTCGGTGCGCCATTTTCGTCAGATGAAAGTGGGAGAAAGTTGGCAAAAAAAGCATCGAATAGCTGCGATTTTTTCATGGAAACGTCAAAATGCCTATCGAAGTGGAAAAGAATAATCTGCAATTCTTGAAAATCGAGTTATTGCAAAGGAGTCTTTAATGTAATTACTGGACAATTCCAGACATAGGTAAATGGTGGGTTAAAGGAGATGCGGGGTTATGAACGCAACGCACTGAGCAGGATTGCCTCTGCCTAGGAAAGTGTGATGCTGTAAGAATTGGCAAGCGAGAAAAGCTGGTAGAGGATCACTCCCCCTAGCTCGCATATTATTCTTCCGTCGATGGATGATCCTTCTGACTTTCCGTCTTAGACCAAAACTCTCTCCAACGTTCTTCGCATTGTTCTTGAGTCATTGATTAACCATCACTGAATTGGGTTTGACAGCCGCCATTATGTTATTGATCCAATCCTTGGTATTCCTCGTATCAATTGGATTGAGTTTTATAAATCCCGACCTCGCTAAATTTTCCTGGATACTCATTGCACCAGCCGCGTTTCTTCTTTGCGCGTAAGGCTTCAGAGGTCTTGGAGACTTCGGAGAAATTAAGTTTTGATTTAGGGAGGATTGATAATTGATTTTATTTCCCTTACCCCATTATCGTCTTCGGCCTATACTGCAATGCCTCCGCCAAGTGCGGAGCCAGGATCTGATCACACCCTGCCAGGTCCGCGATCGTACGCGCCAACTTCAGCACCCGGTGATATCCGCGCGCCGAAAGGTTCATCTGTCCCATCGCGGCTCGTATCAAGCTTTCCCCTGCATCATCCAGTTTGCAGAACAGGCGCACCTCCCCCACGCGCATATCGGCATTGGCGATCACATTTGTTGATTTCATATTCGCGAACCGCTCGCGCTGTCTCTGGCGAGCACCTTCAACCCGAACTTGAATTGTCTTCGACGATCCCCCCAATCGGTCACTGCTTAGCTTTTGATAATCCACGCGCGGCACTTCAACATGGATATCGATCCGATCCAGCAAGGGTCCTGAAATTCTCTTTTGATATTTCGTCACGGTCGAAGGTGCACAGGTGCAAGCCTTTACGGCGTCCCCATAATAACCGCACGGGCAGGGGTGTACACAATCGGACATATTTTTCATGCTTGGCGAATGGTAAAAGGCTGATCTTAAGGGCATATTTCAAAACTCAATGTTTAGACCCACTTCCATGCATACCAAACCGTCAGTGCATTAAATACAAGTCCTACAATGATCAAGAAATTGTCATGCGCTGAAGGGTAGGTAGACAATCCAAGGAGATGGAAACCAAAAAAGAATATGGCTACGATGATGTTTGTCCAACGGTTCACAGGATAATTCAACGTCATGGACAGGAAAATCATAACAACCAGAATCACCATTAGAGCCTGTTCGTATAACTGGTAAACTTGGCGGGAGGCGTCCATGTGTACCAGACCGAGACTGTGCTGATGCCATATTTTATGTATTACACACTGGCTGCCAATGGAAAGCATTGGACGAAACGGAACTGGCTTCTGGCTCGACCGCACATGATTGTTATCAGCAATGGGTCGAAGCGGGTGTTTTTCTAAAGCTATAGCAGGCAGGCGTCGAATACTTTGGCGAACTAGTCGAAGGCGCCAACTGCCATGATATGGAATTAGTCAGAGAAACACTAGAGAACATTGTGGTAGACTGTCCACGACCAACCGAGGAGCAACCGCAAGGCATGTGTCTGGATAAAGGCTATGATTATCAAGAAGTCCGAGACACTTTGCAAGAGTTTGGGTTCACAGCGCATATTCGCTCGCGTGCAGAAGAAGCCAAAGAACTCAATTCGAGGCTGGAAGGCGCGCGCGGCGTTGGGTGGTGGAGCGAGCCCACAGGTGGATAAACCGTTTTCGGTGCATTCTTATCTGCTGGGGAAAAAAGCGCAGAATTGCATTGCCTTTCCTTTCCGCATTTCGTCTGTGCCCTTATCGCCTTCCGTGCCGCTGGGTTATTCAGATAGGTAAGATGGTGTGTATATATAATATATGCCGCGCGGGGTGGATTCTGGTTGAACTCTAATTTGGTAATAAAATCGAAAGCCTGCTTCCATGCCCATCGCTTTCAGCGTAAATCTCACCCAGCGACAACCCTGCCGCTCGTTTGTAAATATGATTTATTATCACTCTGTTTGGTTATGGGTTTTGTTCAACCCCAGATTGCGATGATATTTAATCGCTCCTAGGTTGCTGAAACCTCCTTTTGCAAGATTCCCGTCGTCATACATCGAGAAATGCTGGCCGCTGTCTCGCAATTGCTTCAAGGTCTGTGCCAGCCCAAGCGTTCCGTATTCGCGTGTACGGGTCACATAGTCGAGGTCAATCATCTCAGTCATAAATGTCTGGTTGGTGGATGCCTCTTGTAGAACACGTCCATCCGGATCAACAAAAGTGGATCGGCCGCCTCCCCACATCCCAACTCCGTTGATGCTTATAAAATAACATTGATTGAATAGAGCGTTGGCACGTGCCATCACCAGTTCAAGCTCACGATCCGAAGTCGGCGTCAGTGTCGGTTGCAGAATAACCTCTGCGCCCATCCAGGTGAGCTGGCGCGAGACCTCAGGGAACCACATGTCATAACAGATGCACAAACCAAAGCGACCGATATTGGGAATATCGAACACACAAAATTCTTCCCCGGGCGTTGTCGAACTTTCATATGGAAGCCACGGGAACATCTTGCGATATTTTGCAACAATTTTTCCCTCGGGGGAAATGACGATCGCCGTGTTATAAAGCTTATCGCCATCCAGTTCATACATCGAGCCGGGCACAAGCCATTGATTGGTTCTGCGAGCCAGCATGCACAATCGTTCGGTCAAAGGACCGGGGATCGGCTCTGCATTTTTCCTCCAAGTATCCGATTTTTCCGTGCTCACAAACTGAACCAGCCCAGGCACGATCAATTCATGGAAAATCACCATATTAACCCAGGGGAAACTTTTGCTGATGTTAATGGAAACATCGGCCATCTTTTCAACTGTCGCGTCTGCATCCCAGGGTATCACAGTCATTTGTACACCAGCGATTCCAAAAAGGCGGGTCATGAATAACTCCTCAATCTACAAGATGACAGGCGACAAATCGCCCGCTTCTTACTTGGCGCAACCCGGGTTCCGTTTCGTTGCATTTGTTCTGTGCCAGAGGACACCGTGTGTGAAAGCGGCATCCCGTTGGAAGGTTGATTGGGCTGGGAACATTTCCTTCGAGCACCGTTAATTCCCGCTTTGAGTCCACAATCGGAAGCGGAATTGCTCCAAACAGTGCTTTGGTATAAGGGTGCAGAGGTGTATCAAAAACAGCCTCGCTCGAGCCAAGTTCAACCAGTTTGCCAAGATACATTACACCGATACGATTGCTGATATGTTGAACCACATTCAAATCGTGTGAGATGAACAAGTAAGTCAATCCTAGCGACTTTTTGAGTTCATCAAATAGGTTAATGATTTGTGCTTGAACAGACACATCCAAAGCGGAGGTTGGCTCATCCAGCACAATCAACTTCGGATTTAACGCCAGCGCCCGTGCCACTGCCACACGTTGGCATTGTCCACCTGACATCTCATGCGGAAAGCGGTCAAGGTGTTGCCTGCCCAATCCTACTTGCTGAAGAAGTTCAATCACGCGTGGGTGAATTTCATCCTTTGTCAAAACCTTATGCGTGGTCAATGGCTCCGCGATGATTTGCTCCACTTTAAAGCGCGGGCTTAAGGACGATAACGGATTCTGGAATACGATTTGCATCTGTCGTCGCATGGGACGCAAATTGCTTTTGGTGATTGATGTAATATCCTTACCGTCAAAAAACACCTGTCCTGACGTGGGATCAATGAGCCGCAAAATCATCCGGCCGATAGTGGTCTTCCCGCATCCAGATTCGCCGACCAGCCCAAGGGTCTCGCCTGAAGCGATTGTTAGATCAACACCGTCCACCGCGTAGACATAACGCTTCGCGCCGAAGAGCCATCCACCGGGTAATCGAAAATGTTTTTTGAGAGAGCGAACTTGGACTAATTCTGTCATTTGTTTACCAAAAAGCACGCGCTCTGATGTCCATCGCTGATATTGAATAATGACGGCGTTTCCATACTGCATTGTTCAAACACAAATTCACAACGCGGAGCAAATGAGCAACCTGTCACGTCACCGGGATTGGATGGAACAGTACCGGGGATGGCCGCCATCTTTTTGCCGCGTGAACCAGGGCGTGGAATGGCACCCATCAATCCGCGCGTATATGGGTGTTGTGGATCATTGAAGATGTCGCGTGTTGAGCCAATCTCAGCCACCCGCCCTGCATAAAAAACAGCGAGGCGGTCACATGTTTGCGCGACCACGCCAAGATTATGCGTGATCAGAATGACGGAGAAATCAAATTGCTCTTGCAAGTCGCGTAACAGGCGTAGGATTTGCGCTTGAATGGTGACGTCCAATGCGGTAGTGGGTTCATCGGCAATGAGCAAGCGCGGCTGGCAGGATAATGCCATTGCGATCATCACGCGTTGCTGCTGTCCACCTGAGAGTTGATGCGGATACGCGGACAGCATCCATTTAACATCTGGCAAACCGACTGCGGTGAGCATTTGCTCGGCGCGTTCATTGGCTTGTGCCTTGTTCATGTTCTTGTGCTGGCGCAGGACTCGTTCCATCTGCGATCTAATTGTAAAAACAGGATTAAGTGATGAGGACGGATCCTGAAAGATCATCGCGATATCGCCGCCGCGAATGTTTTCCATTTCTGCTTCAGAGAGGTTCAGCAAATTTGTGTCGCTGAAAACAATCTTACCGTTTGTGATCTTTGCCGAGCGCGGAAGCAAACGCAAGATCGAAAGCCCTGTCACTGTTTTGCCACAACCTGTTTCGCCGACCAAGCCAAACGTTTCGCGTGTGTTTACATCAAATGAAATTTCATTCAAGGCTTTGACCAGACCGCGTTCGGTCTTGAACTCCAATTGCAGGTCGCGAACTTCGAGCAGGGCTGTCATTTATATTGCCTCGGGTCGAAGATGTCGCGCAGTGTGTCGCCCAGCAAATTAAAGGCAAGCACAACGACAAAGATTGCCAAACCCGGGAAAGTGGCGATCCACCACTGATCGAGAAAATAAATTCGTCCATCGCTGACCATTAATCCCCAATCTGGTGACGGAGGTTGTGTACCAAGGCCTAAAAACGCCAGACCACCCATCGCTAAAATAACTGTGCCTAGATCCACTGTAGCCTGCACGAGAATGGGTGAAATTGTGTTCGGCAAAATGTGACGGAAAATAATAACCGCATCGCTGACCCCGATGGCTTGCGCGGCTTCAACAAAATATCTCTCCCGCAAGCTGACCGCGACCCCTCGCGCAATGCGTGTGTACCACGGCCACCACGAGACAACCAACGCGATCGCGGCTTTGTCCAACCCGCGGCCGAGGGCAGATGCAATTGCCATTGCCAGCAATAACGACGGGAAGGCAAGGAACAAATCTGTGATGCGCATGATGACTTCGTCCAGCCAACCACCTTTGTGGCCAGCCAAAGCTCCCAGTGGCGCACCGAGCAACACTGCAAATAAGACTACACCAATGGGAATGATCAAGGCTGGCCGCGCGCCAACAATGATGCGGCTTAAAATATCGCGGCCAAGTTTGTCCGTCCCAAACCAATGATCGGCAGATGGAGATAGTAGGGTGTTTGATGCGTGTGTTTTACCGGCGCCTTCTTCTGGATATGGTGCGACTTGATAGGCAAAGACCGCTAATAGAACAAATGAAATAATGATGAACGTGCTTGCCAGCGACAGCGGGTCACGCATGACAACGGACAGCACATGGCGTGCAGTGCGTGTGTTTTCAGATTTGGCGGGAGGAAGGACTGGGATGGCTGTCATGATTAATGTAAACTCACGCGCGGGTCAATCCATGCCTGGAGCAGGTCAACAACCAAGTTGATCACGACATATCCTGTCGCGCCGAAAATGGTCATGCCCATGATGGCAGGGTAATCCAGGCTCAACAACGAGCGCACTGTGAACATTCCCAGCCCGGGCCAGTCGAAGATGATCTCGACAAAGAAGGTACCTGTCAACGCAAAAGCAAACGTCAGACCGATGACTGTGAGTGTGGGGCTGATTGCATTTTTAAGAGCGTAGAGATAAATGACGATACGCTGGCGGATCCCGTAAGCACGTGCGGTTCGGATGTAATCCTGTTCAAGAATTTCGAGCATGGCGGCGCGGGTCATGCGCGCGATGAGTCCAATGGGATAAGCCGCAAGAGTTAACGAGGGTAGGATCAGGTGCAGAAAAGCATCCTTCAGGGTGACCCAGTTTGAAGTCAGGAGTGAATCGAGCAGGATGAAACCAGTAATATTTGTGAGGGGATCAGTAAATCGCAACTCGCCGGTCACGCGTCCAGCCAGTGGAAGAAGGTGCAGGCTGCGAAAGAAAAATATCTGAAGAATAAGTCCAAGAAAAAATGCGGGCATGGAAACGCCCGCGATCGAGAGTGTGCGGACTGCCAGGTCGAGAGATTTGCCTTGTGAACGGGCGCTCAGCACTCCCAGAGGCACACCCAGAAGAACCGCGAAGAACATGCCAGAGAAAAGCAATTCCATGGTGGCCGGAATGCGATCTGCAAGTTCCTGCGTAATGGGGCGTTTTGTGGAAATCGAATTTCCTAGGTCGCCATGCAACAGGTCTGTCACGTAAATGAAGTATTGAATAGGAAGGGGCTTATCAAGGCCGAGTTGTTTTGTGACCCGCGCAATATCCTCGCTCCGGGCTTTGGGTCCGATGTATAACTCGGCTGGGTTGGCAGGCACAATCCGCGCGAGAAAAAATGTAATGACCGATACGCCAATCAATACAAAGAGCGAGGTGCCTAAACGGCGTAGGAAGAATTCAAGCTTTTGCATGGATTTCTAAATTCGCAGTTCAAAAAACGTCCCGCAGTTTTTATGGCAGGCTGTAAAATCATTTAGAAATTCATCACAGAGAACTCCATATTTTGCGTTCTCTGTGATGAATTTGTTTTATTGCATTACGCCTTACTTGGCAGAGCTAAGGTCGTAGAACCAGAAGCGAACATCAGGATAGTTCAGGTTATATTGGAAACCCGAAATCCTCGCCGGGACAACGATCGCGGCTTTGGTGTCAAAGAGGAAGGCAGCAGGAGCTTGATCCACCATCAGGTTCTGGGCTTCGGTGTACTTGGCAAGTGAAGCCGCAGTATCTGTGCCGCTAAGCGCATTGGCTGCATCCCAAAGAGCGTTGTATTGATCATTGTACCAATAAGACAGGTTGAAGTTTGTGACATTGAGATGAGGCGCGTCTTTGGCTCCGTAGAACATGCTATACATGTTATCGCCGCCAGCATCAGAGTAGGTGGGCCAGTACAACAGGAGGAAGATATCCTGCGCTTTGGCGGGATCGGTCTTGCCAAGCGCCCATTGTTGGGCCCAATCCATCGGTTGAATGGTCACATCCACACCGATCTGCTTGAAGGAATCCTTGATAAGCGGAGCAAAGGTTTCTTCTGTGGAGTTCGCTGAAGCATAAGTCATCGCGAGGCTGAAACCGCCGCCATCATGGCCAGCTTCTTTTAACAAGGTTTTGGCCTTCTCGAGATCATAGGTGTATTGCTTCACATCAGCAGAGTACGGGAATACGCCCGCTGGCGCAGTGCCATGGCTCTGGGTGCCGAGTCCATTGGCGCCAATATTGATGATATCTTGGTAGGGGATGGCATAGGAGAGAGCCTGACGAACCTTGACATCATCCAATGGTTTTTTCATGGTGTTGAAGAAAGCTGTGTAGTTGAACAACGAAGGCTCATAGGACACTTTATAATCAGGGTTGGTCTCAAAAGTCTTATAAGCATCAATCGGAACGCTGGTGACGAGATCAACTTCGCCGCCTTCCATCATTTGCTGACGGGTGGTGGCTTCTGGCACAAACTGGATCAACACCTTGTCATACTGACCTGGCTTCCAGCCGCCCCAATAGTCATTGAACTTGGTTAGAACAAGTTCCTTATCGGCAGTATAGGATTCGATCGTGTAGGGGCCGGTACCACCATCAACTCCGGCGGTCCAATAATCTTTGTTGGTGGTGGCTGCATCCAAAGCTTTCGGGCTGACGATATAAGCATCATATTCAGAGCCTAAAATCAGCTCCAAGGGCTGGGCATATTTCAGAGTGAATTTGACAGTCAGATCGTCAACTGCCTCCACTTTATCGAGTGGCAACCAAATGAACGACGCACCACCATGATCTGCGGCGGCCTCAATTGATTTCACCACTGCCGCGGCATTCATCGGCTCGCCATCATGGAACTTGACATTCGGGCGCAGTTTGAAAGTCCAGATCAGGCCATCGGCGCTCTTGTCCCAACTTAGAGCAAGCAGGGGCGAATACTGTGTCGCACTGCCAGGCGGATTGACGCGCACCAATTGCTCGTACATATTTGCCATGTAAGCGGCCTCAGTCGAGAACGAAGCAATTGGATCCCATGTGGTTACGCCAGCGGAGCTGGCATATTTCAAGACTGATGGGGCAGGAGTGGGCGCAACAGTTGGCGCTTGGGCAACAGACGCTTGTGTGGCTGGCACTTGCGTAGTCGTGGACCCACAGGAGGTCATCAGCATAGAAATGACCAACAACAGGGAAAGAACAAACAACTTTTTATTCATGGTTTCTCCTCTCAGTAGCGGACTGAATTTGGCC
Source organism: Chloroflexota bacterium (assembly GCA_021812905.1). The sequence continues at coordinate 9,793 of JAKAMM010000018.1, forward strand.
TATCCTACCACGCCGACTTTGCAAAAAATTTGCAAAAGATTAGCGGCTATAATTATTAGCGATGAAGTCATCGCCCCTGCTCCATACAAAATTCATGGTGCCGCCTGTTGGGAATCATCTTCCGCGCCCTCATCTCATCCAATGGCTTGAACGACAAGCTGAGCGCAAACTAATCCTGGTCTCCGCACCGCCGGGATACGGCAAGACCACCCTGCTCGTTGACTTTATCAACGGTCTTTCGCGACCTGTGGCCTGGTACCAGCTTGAAACCACTGATTCCGATCCGACGGTTTTTCTGACCTACCTGATCGAATCGATCCGCCGCATCAAATTAGGCCCAAAGAAGACCGCAAAAGTTGGACAGAACGCCCAAGCCCTGCTCGACAGTACCGAAGCCGGTCTTGCGCCTCAACGCGTCTTGACGGTGCTTATCAACGAAATAGCGGAGCACATCACAGATTCGCTTACGCTTGTCCTTGAAGACTACCATTATGTAACCAGCCCGGTCGTCCATCAGCTCGTGGACTATCTGCTTGAAAACGCACCGCCATCCGTGCGCGTGATCATCTCCACACGCACGGATCCGCCGCTTTTCCTGGCGCGATTGCGCGCACGCGGCCTGCTGGCTGAACTGCGTCCCCCGGACCTGCGTTTCCGTGATGGTGAGATTTCAGCGCTTCTACAACGCGAAGTAAGCGACATCTCATCTGGCAGTCTGGCCATATTAAGCGAAAAGACTGAAGGCTGGGCCGCGGCCTTACAGATCATTCGCAATTCTTTAGTGGGAAAGGACGCAAAGGCCGCGCAAGAGATCATTAACTCTTTGAGCGGTTCCAACCGCTTTATCTTTGAATATCTGGTCGAAGAGGTCTTTCAACGCCAGCCGAAGGAACGCCAGGATTTTCTGCTGCGCAGTGCCATCCTTTCACAGATGGATGCCGCCTCCTGCAATGCAGTTGCCCAAATAAAAAACGCACAATCTGTTTTGGAGGATTTGGAAAAACAGAACTTATTCCTCTCCAGCCTAGACGGCGAGAGACGCTGGTATCGTTACCACTTTTTATTCCGCGAATTTTTATTGAGTCGATTACACCGGGAAAATAGCGAAGCGGTCGCAGGTTTGGAAGTACGCGCGGGGCAGTATTATGAAGAGCAGGGCGAAATTGAAGCAGCTTTTGGTCATTACGTTGGAGCTGGGGATTTCGAGTCCGCCGCACGGACTGCCATCGCCTTCGCCGCAGATTATGTTGAACAAGGTCGCGTGGAGGTCTTGCATCTTTATCTCAAGATGCTGCCCATCGAAACGATGCGGGCTCATCCTCAATTGCTTTTGCAGCACGGCAATGCGCATCGAAGGTTGGGAGAAGCAGGGCTTGCCACTACCGCCTATGAGGATGCACTCTCGGCATTTACCACGCAGAACAATACTTCCGGCGTCAGCCGGGCACTGACCAGGCTGGCTGAGGCACACTGTGCACAAGGAAATTATCGTCATGCCGAGATGCTCGCTGCTCAAGCTTTGGATGTAGCTCCCGCTCAGGATCATACTGCGCGCGCCGACGCGCTGATGGCGCTGGCAAAGAGCACAGGTTTTTTAAGTGGTATGGACCGCGGACAGGAATTGGCCGAACAGGCGGTGGAAGAGTCGCGTAAGGCAGACGGACTTTCGCCGCTGGCGCGCGCAAGTTTTCTGCAATCGCTGGGACAGATTTGTTGGTGGCATGGCGATCCGCAATCTGCCTCGCAGTATGCGCAGGAAGCATTGCGCCTTGTTCCTGATGAACTTTCGCCCATCGCAGCGCAAGCCTGCATTTTACTGGTTACACCTTATCTTTACTGGCGCGAATTCGAAACTGCCCTGCATTATGCCGAGCGCGGATTGGAGATTTCGCAAACTCTGCATCTTAAGGAATTGCTTCCCGCTGCCTACACTGCCTTAGGAAATGTACTGACACGTATGGGAGAAACAGCCCGCGCTGAAACGGCGTTGCGCCACTCTGTCGAACTGGCACAACGCCTTGGCATGGCTTCTTATGAGCAACTTATGGCCACAGGTTATCTTGCCTATAATCTTTATGGACAGGGTCGTGTTGATGAAGCCTGGCAGTTGGCTGAAGGAGCTTTATGGGCATATGCAGGTAATCCCGATGCCTATGAAGCTTTTGTTTGCCGAAGCGTATTGGCAGATGTTGCGCTGGAAAACAATCAACTTAGCCGCGCTGAAACCCTTTTCAACGAATTACTTCAAATTGGTCAGCGACGGCAATTTCGAATTCCACTCGCCATGGTCCACTTTGGACTGGCTTATGTTCATCTTGTCACCGATCGTAAGGAAACAGGCGTTGATCATGCCTGCGCGGCGCTTGAATTGCTCGAACCAACTCGAGCTTTTCAGCTCTTTATCGACCAGGGCGAGCGAAGCCGCGTGGTATGTAATACATTGATCAAGGCTGGACATACCAGCCTGTTTGTGGAGCGTGTTTTGGAAAACCTGCCTGAGAAAAATAGGAGACGATCCATTGTCATCGCTGATCGGTCCGCGATAACGATTCAATCTCTCGGCCCCTTTCGTGTTTTTATAGGCGATGAAGAGATAGCGCAAGAACGTTGGGTCTCAACCAAGGCGCGTGACCTACTCGCATATTTCCTCACCTTCCGCGGCGAACATATTCCTGCTGATCGCGCTTTTGATGCCATTTGGTCCGAAAAGGGAGGGCGCGGCCTGACTGCTTTCCATACCGCACTTTCGCGTCTTCGCAATGCGCTAAAGACAGGCGAGAACCCTCCGCGTTTGATCCTGGTGGAGGCCGGTGAATATCGTCTGGATGCAGCGCGTTTCAAGATTGATGTCGACGAATTTGATTCGGCGCTGACCAAAGCCCGCGTTGCAACAGACGAAGAAGCAGCTGTACACCTGCAGGAAGCCATTAACTTGTACCATGGCGAATACTTGCAAAATCTGTATTTCGATTGGCTCTTTCCGGAACGCCGCCGGTTAGTACAAGTCTATTTGGGGGCTTTGAATTCTCTTGCAAATTTTCATTATGTCCATGAACGCTTCACGCGCTCTCTTGAATTGCTTGAGCGCGCTCTGCGTGTGGATAGTCTGCAGGAAGACTTGCACTGTCAGGCGATGCGCGCCTATGCGGCATTGGGTGATCGCACGGGGTTAATGCAACAGTACCAGGATATGAAGCAGGTCCTGGCCAGGGAACTTGACCTCAAGCCATTACCTGTCACTGAAGCTTTGTATAAAAAATTGCTTGATATGTTACAAGGCTGATACTTCTCTTGGGTTCTCAATATGTTTGACAACTCTTTACCCCATCATCGTCTTCGGCCTGTACTGCAACGCTTCCGCCAGATGTACCGCCTGAATTTGCTCACTTCCTGCCAAATCCGCGATCGTGCGCGCCAGCTTCAGCACGCGATGATACCCACGCGCCGACAGGTTCATCTGTCCCATCGCCGCCCGGATCAGGCTCTCGCCCGCTTCGTCCAGCTTGCAGAATTGACGCACCTCGGCCACGCGCATGTCGGCATTGG
>JAKAMM010000362.1 GCA_021812905.1 Chloroflexota bacterium
CTAACCACTTTGTTGATTTGCGAAAGAGGAGTCTTGTGATGTACTTCAATAAAGTTTTCGCCTAATGATTTTGGATATACATCCTCAAATGACAATCTGCAGATTTCACATCTTAAAGTGCCATTTAGTTTCTTGTATTGTTCTTTCTTTTGGTTGATTAATTTTCTTGACCGCTCACGACGATAATGTGATCTTAATTGGGGCAATCCTTCCATCGCTGAATAACTAAGTTCGTTGTTGTCAGAGAAGCCACCCCCCCCCCCACAACCATCCAAGAATGTTTTCTTCCTCAGAATTGATGCGAAAAACGGTTCCATTTGGACTGGTAATAATTCGATTTTTGCTAAGAACAGGGTTTGTTTTTAGCAACTCTCTTGTAACCATTCCTTCTTCGAGTGTTAATCTCGCTTCCGTAATTTCAATTCCGACTTTTATTTCAGATGGTTCATCAAATTGGCTAACCCATAAATCATCCCCTAACGCTTCAGGCATTTTTACATCACTTCTTGGGATAGGCAATTCTTTTATTATTCCAACAGCAATTATTCCTGCTAGGGTTTTGGCTCTCCAGATAAAAGCTCTATCGCCAATTAAAAAATCCTTTTGGTTTGTAGGTGTACTCCAGTAGATGAATGAATACCTACTGAGATAATCATCTATATCAAACCGATTTGGATTGCCTTGTAATATCCAAGCCATAATGCCGTCCTGATTTCATTTTTTTGGCTCTTCCGTAATTAACGGGAAAGAGCAGAAATAAACCACAGATGAACACGGATAAACGCGGATGTCTGATGAAAAAATCTCCAAAATCCATTTCATCTGCGTTCATCTGTGGTGAATCCCGTTAGAAACGGGAGAGCCATTTTTTTTTACGACTGATGAAATTTTTGGAATAGAAACCTGACACTTGACACTTAATCACTTGACACATCTTGCAACACTCTTTGAAACGCCCTCAGTAATGCGCCACGCTGAACCTCACCCCTAGCCCCTCTCCTTTTAGGAGAGGGGAACGCGCGCTAAAAAATAATTTATTCCCACGGATTTACAATCTCTATTCCAGCATTATCGAAGTCGCTAACGTTACGCGTTACCAACACGCAATGATTGACAAAAACTGTCGCGGCGATCAGCGAGTCAAGGGCGGGCATGGATTTTCCTGCAATCTCCATTCGTGCAGACAACGTGCCCCATTCTACGATTACATTTGTATCGAGAGGCAGAATTTTTCCTTGAAAGCGGGCAAGCAAGTCCTGTTTGAGCCAGTCATGCAGTTCCTGCCTGCGTTTCGACTTGGGCAGTTTTTCAATGCCCTTAATAATCTCCCCAATCGTAATGACGCTCAGATAAATATCCTCGTCATCCAGCGCGTCCACCCATTCAACCACCTTTGGGTTTGGCTTTTTGGTGACCAATTCAGAAATGACGCAGGTATCCAGCAGGTATTTCATAAGCGGACGCCTTTGCGCGCTTTGCTTTTGTCACGAGTCAAATCAATACCCGCCAATGGGGAAACGCGGAAAAACTCAGAGAGTTTTCCTTGTGATTTGCGGAGTTTCTCGTATTCGGAATAAGCAATTACAACCACAGTCTTTTCGCCACGTCGTGTGATCAATTGCGGTCCTTGCTTGATGGCGCGCTCAATGACCTCGCTGAGTTTGTTCTTTGCGTCTTGAATTTGCCAGGTAGTATTCATGATTTCGTCTCCTGTCTAGTCTGTCTAGATTTATTCTATGATGCTTCAGATGAAATGTCAACTATTCAGAGCTTTTACTCAACACTCTCTGAAATGCTTTTAGTAACGCGCCGCGTCCTTCCAATCCGCTTTCGCCGAGATTGCTGATGCCGAGATAAATTCTTTCGCGGCAGCGATGCAGCAGACCGGAGACGAGTCGCGCCATGGTTTCGTCGTTGGTGCGCTCTTCATCGGCGAAGGTCCACTGGCGGCCAGCGGGCCATGCGCGGCTGAGCACCTGCGGATGCGTCAGCGGTTGGTCGAGGCGCTCGTACCAGCCGCCCGAACCGGGGTCAAGCCAGAACTGCACGCTGACAGGTCGGTTCATCATCAGGAAGGAATAAGCGGGCGAGACCAGCACGGCATCGTCTGTTTCGGATTTCCATGACTCCAAATATTGCGCGGCGATGACGCCGTCGTTCAACATGGCGATATATTCGCGTCCGATATCGGCCAGACCTTCGACCGGCTGCATGACCTGACGGAATTTCTGCACCGACTCGATCAGGCTGGCGGCGATGCGCGCCGCGTCCAGGTTGCGATGAAAGCCGAATCCCGGCTGGGATAAAACTTCGCCGAAAAATTTGCGCAGGAAATGATCGAGCTGAAGCGGCTGTTCTTCGTGGTAGGCGAGAATCCAATCGCGCAGAGTCGAATAGCGATTGCCAAATGTGAATGTGATTCTTTCCTGTTTGTCCGAGCTGATCTTATCGAACGGCGAGAGCGAAAAATCTTTGGCGCGGTAAATGATCTCGGTCAGCAATTGCGCGCGCACGAGGTCGGTGTCGAGCGCCAGACGCAGCGCGTAAGCCACGTCGAATTTGGAGGGGCGCACATCCCAGTGCGGATGGGCGAGCGCGGCCAGTGTCAGTAAAGCTTGCGAAGCGGGTTCATCGTGCAATGAACGCGATGGACGATGTGTTCGCCACGGAATTTTGCGCGCTTCGAGTCGACTCGTGATCGCAAAGCGCAACGCGTCCGAAAGATAAGGCGCGAGAATGACGATGTCGGAAGGATGAAGGTTGAAGGATGAAGGATGAAGCAGTCTTTCGATTTCGGTGACGATGGCGTCGAGGAGTTCGGGATAGAAACGGGAGGTGATGATTTCTAAGCCCCCCTCTTTCTCTCCCCCCAAATTCAAAGAATTTGGGGGGAGACGGAGGGGGGCAAGGTCAGGCGCGATTGATTCAACCAGCGAGTTCGAAAGAGGAGCAATTTCATTTGACATAACAAACGATTCATCAAACGTGATTTGCTCATCACAAAGT
>JAKAMM010000363.1 GCA_021812905.1 Chloroflexota bacterium
TCGCCGAAAAACTGAAACCCGATGTGATCGTAATGGATATTATGATGCCGCGTTTGAACGGCATTCAAGCCGCCGAGCGAATGAGGGAATTCAAACTTTCGCCGCGCGTCGTTTTGCTTTCGATGTATTCCGATGAGGGACTGGTGCATCAGGCGTTGAAAAGCGGTGTGAAAGGCTATGTGTTGAAGTCGTCGGTCAGCGATGAATTGATCCTGTCGGTGCGCGCCGCGGCGCGTGGCGAGACGTACTTAAGCGGGATCGTTTCAGCCATCGTGATCGAAAGCGCCATCAACCCGCGTACGAATCCCGCCGACCCATCGGGGAATCTTTCGCCGCGTGAAAAAGAAATTCTGAAATTGATCGCTGAGGAACATACCAGCAATGAGATCGCTGAAATGCTTTTTATCACTGAAAAGACGGTAGAGAAGCACCGCTCCAACCTGATGGCAAAATTGAACGCACGCAACCTGGCGGGGCTGGTGCGCGCGGCGGTCAAGTTTGGATTGGTGGATAGGGATATGTGACCCCGTCCACGAACGTGTACCCGCCAGAAATTGCAATTGAAAATGGCGGCTTTGCGTGTATAATGAAGTTGCCAGTGGACAAAATTCGGCTCCAAGCCGTGAGGTAACCCCGCTGCGGTGAAGTTACCCTATATCCCTGGCAAGTCCTCATCGAAGGCCGCTAATGTTAGCGGCCTTTTTTGTGTGTAATAACAGCCGTAGGGGTTTTCGCGTTTGTCATCCAGGTCATGGACAAGGCTGAACTGCGGCCAGAGGAATTCGAGGTAACGGTCTTCGCGGCGTTCGTAAAACCGTTGTAATGACCAGAGATAATAATCCACCGCTTGCAACCCGCCGCTCTGAGGCGGAGTCTCGGCAATGACGTTCAATTCCGCATTACTTTGGATTCTCCATCTGCGGGTAAACCGTTCACGCGCGATGTCAAGCGCAGCGCGTAACGCAGCGGTTCGGTTTTGCGCGCCGCGTTTGGAAAAATGGATTTCATAACCATCGTCTTTGTGCAACAGGTTTTTGAATAGAGAACGTACCATGAAATCGTATAGTTCGTTGGGCTGGTAACGATAATCGCTGTCCCGCTCGCGTCGCTGGACTGCATAATCAGCCACTGCGCTTTTATCGCGGACGGCGGCGAAAAACCGAAATTCCTGTTTACTCAGGTATGTAAAAACCTCACGTCGCACTTCGGGTACGTCATCTTTGGCATGGAAAGCGAAGGCGGTTTTACGCGTCCTTTCCTGCATGGACGGGACTTTCCTGAAATAAGGGTCGGACAGCAATTGCATCCGCAGAGAATCCAAGTCCAGGAAAAGTTGTTCTGGATCGGGCACATCCAAAAGGCCCAAAATAAAATAACGTGAACAGCCTTCTGCGCCCAGCCGCAACCGTCCGCGACGGTTGAAGAGATTGCCATCACCAGCTTCATCCACGAAGTAGCGCCGCATTTCAACGGCAGGTTTTTTGCTCGATTTTTTATTCATCTTCCTTCCGCCACCTTGAGCTACCCATATAACTTTTAGACTCGTTGGTCAATCTCGGCGCAAAAAAAGTTTTTGACAGCCATGCAGTTGTCCCTTTGCCTGATTTTACCCGAAGAGAATGTCATTTTAGACGGTTTCAACTGCGTTCAAGGTCATTTGTGAACTTCGTGGCTTCCCGCCCCCCAATACGGGAATCCCCATATCGTTCATTCTTTCGTCTGCCGCTATAGTACAGGCGCTGCTCACAAGGCAGTGTCTGATTTTTTTTGATAAGGAGAAAATATTGACCAACCTGGTTCTCATCATAGACGACGAAGCCTCCAGCCGCGCCATGCTTGACCTGGCTTTGAGCGAAGAAGGCTATGCTCTTGAATTCGCCGCAAATGGCAAACAGGGCTTGAAAAAAGCCGAAGCCCTGCAGCCCGACCTCATCCTGCTCGATGTAATGATGCCAGGCATGACGGGCTTTGAAGTCTGCCAGCGCATCCGCAACGGCGTCCAGAATTCGGAAGTTCCGATTCTCTTGCTGACCGCTCTCGACGACCGCCAGTCTTTATTGCGCGGGCTTGAATCGGGCGCAGATGATTTCATCTCCAAACCTTTCGATACATCCGAACTGCGCGCACGCATCCGCGGAATCACGCATCTGAATCGGTATCGTCGGCTCAATGAAGAGCGCGCCCGACTCGCCCAAGCCTATCAGGATTTGGAGGAAGCCTACGACGCCACACTCAAAGGCTGGGCGCTGGCGCTGGACTTGCGCGACAAAGAGACCGAAGGTCACAGTCAGCGCGTCGCAGAGTTGACCGTCGAACTGGCGCGGCAATTCGAGCTGGAGGATGAAGCGATCAAGCACATCCGCCGCGGCGCTCTGCTTCACAACATCGGCAAGATCGGCATTCCCGATTCCATCCTGCAAAAGCCTGGTCCGCTGACAGACGAAGAATGGACTGTCATGCGCCGGCACCCCATCTTCGCGCGGGACATGCTTGAGTCCATCGTCTATCTTCGCCCTGTGCTGGACATTCCGTTCAGCCATCACGAAAAATGGGATGGCACAGGCTATCCCCTTGGACTCAAAGAGGAAGAAATCCCCTTCGCGGCAAGACTCTTCGCCGTCGTGGATGTATGGGACGCGCTCACATCAGACCGCCCCTATCGTCCCGCCTGGACAAAAGAAAAAGTGACTGCCCATCTGAGAGAACAGTCGGGCAAACATTTTGACCCGCAAGCCGTGGAAGCGTTTTTGACACTGCTTGTGAAAACATCAACCCAACCAAAAAAGGAAAAATAAAATGCAATTGAATAAAACCTTCTCAACCGTTCGTATCTTCGCCATCGTTGCTCTGGCAACCGCCTTGATCTTTGCAGGCAACGCCTTCGCCGCATCCAACTCTGTGCCTGAGACCTCTTCAGGTGACGGTCAGTCTCCCATTACGGGGTACACCGTTGCGAATGTGCACTACACCCTGAGCGACAGCGACCCCACGCTCGT
>JAKAMM010000364.1 GCA_021812905.1 Chloroflexota bacterium
CACTGCTTCTGCAAAGGATTGCGCGATCTGGATCTCGGACATGCGCGCCGCGTCTGGATGAGCCTGCACCACCTGCAGAAAGCGCGGCCAGACATGTTCGGCGCTGGTGGCATGAATGGTAAAAGCAGAATGCCCATGTCCTGTTGCCGCAGCACGAATGAGTTCCCAAGCTTCCGCTCCGCGCGCTTCGCCAATCACCACCCCATGCGGACGAGAACGTAGTGCAGAACGGATCAGGTCATACATGGTGACTGGGGGTGGACCGCCGCGAATTTCGGGACGGGTCACTGTATAAATAATATTGCCTGTATCCGTTTTGCCATCTCCATTCCAACCATTCAAGATGATTTCATTGCTATCTTCCACAATAAACAAGCGGATCGCGCCGCGCGGATAATAATCCAACATTTCCTGTAATATTCTTTGGCCGACAAAGGTCTTGCCTGAACCTGTTGTGCCGGCAATCACCAATGTGCCGCCATGCACCATGACACTCAACAGGTAATTGGCGGCTTCAGGTGTGAGAATGCCATTGCCACGCGGAAAATCTTTTGGATCGAATTTGGGACGCGGTACGGGTGGGAGTCTATTTTGGCAAAGTAAAGCGAGACTTCCTTGGGTGAGATCGGATGCTGTTCGGTAATTTGAAATACGCAACGTGATCGTATCGCCATAAGGCGAAGCAGGCGGCATCACATAATTGATACGCACACCTTTTCGGCGAACTGTTCCATCCACGAGCGGGACCATCACCTGCAGCATGGCATCGGCAATTGGGTAATCGGGTGTTGGCGCACGCTGGCCGGCCCGGTCGATCATGACCCGCAAGGCATCGCCAATGCCATCCGGTGCGGGACCCGAATGTTCCCAGCCATTCGTTGTTGTGTACACATGAATGTGTCCGAGGTTGACGGCGATGTCTTCGATGTCGGAACGGGCAATGAGTTCGAGCAATGGACCCATGCCGGATAAGTCGCCGATCAAACGCAGAATATATTCTGGTGGGAGGGTAACTCCTGCATCCACCGCTTTTGTGCTTACTTCTTCAAAGACCTGGCGCGCCAGGGCTTCGATCTCGGTGGATGTCATGCTTTTTTGTAACGACTCAATCGCCTTCTTCGCACGGCCTTCTTCCACGAGCATATTCCACCAGCGTTCCATCTCATCGGATGAACGCGCTTCCGTAACGGGCTTTAGTGTCTTGCCTGTAATATCAAACATGGTTATTTCCCGAACCAGCCGCGCTTTTTGGTCATGTTAGGTAATAGGCCAATGCGTGATGCGCCTTCTCGAACGGCGGGAACAAAATGCGCGGCAAATCCCAAAAGTGAATCCACGAACGGCCCAAGTTCTTCCAACTTCTCCTTCTTGTATCTCCAAACCAGGATGTCATCGCGACGGTCCGAATTCACGGCCTGTGCGGCCAGGCGCGGATCAACAATAGGCAGAATTCCATTCGGGATCAATGCCAATTCAATCTTGTCTTCACTCAAAGCTTGTTGCAACATCTTGTGCGCCGACTTGAAGCCATCCCCCACCACCTGGTTGTAGCAAAGTTTGACACGGCTGCCGACAAATTCTTGTGCGCTGCCTTTGCCAACCGCACTCGCCAATGAATTGATCATGCGTGCGATCCAACGGCGGGTCTCTGCGAGGTCCGGGATCTCGGGCTTGATAACGATGGCAATGCCCTCGGCGGCTTTCAGCGCGGCGCGATGAACGACATGCGCGGGGTTGATGCCGACATCCATGATGACCACACCACCTGCGGCAACACCGGCTTCATACAGTCCCTGAATGACTTCGGCAACTTTACTTTCCTGCTGCAAGACTTCATCTCCGAGATCATCGGTGATAAGCCCAGGTAGGACACGTAATGTAGGTAGGTTCTCCAATGGGGTAAACGCATTAAGATACGCTGCACCGGAGGCAACATCACCCATGACGCCCTTATTAGCTTTTGCGATCTCTCGACGTAACAATCCAATCATCGTGGTATTCACACGTTCCATACGCATGTGATATTGCAATGCGCCCGCATTACCGTCGGCATCCACCAAATAGGTTGTGATGCCAGATAATGCGAGAGCCACAGCTAGATTTACTGCCACAGTCGTTTTGCCTGTTCCGCCTTTCGGCGAAGTAATGGCAATCTTGCGCACGGCCATCCCCGATTGAATGCGCGCCGACATGTCGCTGCCCAGCACGGCTCTGCGATATTGATCGTCCGCCGCGAGATTGCCGGCATCTGCCCTGCGCATCTCTTCATACAACTTATTGATATCCACGTCCGAAGGTGGGTAGGCAAGGGCTGGCACGCCCACACCATTTGCCCAAGAGGACATCCCATCCCCAACGCCTGCGATGACAAAGATCAACTTGCCGCGCTCGGCGGCTTTGACCAGACTCTCCGGGGAGACAGAGGCTTCAGGGGAGACCACAATCAATGCGCGAAAATCGAACAGGTCAATGTGTTGCGGTGTAAAGGCTGCGATTTGTGCAATCACAGAATGCCCCTGTTCCGCCAGTTGCATATTCAAGCGGGAGGTAACCGTTCCCGCACCAAGCAATAGAACTTGCATTATTGACCCCCATGCAGAACTTTTTCGCGATCTGATTTGAACAGATCCTCAAAGTCCCAATAGGTGAATCCGGCAGTGGGTGTTTCATCACCGCGCGCCATGAGCGATACCACCAAACGATCTCCCTGTTGAAGTGCAAGCGAAAGAACTTCACGACTTGCATTCGGTACGAGCAGGATTAACATTTGCGGCTGGTCAATCGTGGTAAGCGATGAGTTGGAGCTGCTTGTATCAGTTGAGTTTGTTTGTGGTGGCAGGCCTTGCACAGAGATCACGCGCACGCCCATCGGAAATAAGTCTTTGGCAAGCGGCGGTAATGCGCGGCTCAATGCATCAGCCTGTTCGAGTTCCTGTGGTGCTGGTGTCGCTGTTGGTTCGATACCAGTTCCGGGTTGGAGGATCAGTTCGGGCA
>JAKAMM010000365.1 GCA_021812905.1 Chloroflexota bacterium
GTGAGATCGTCGAAATTTTGCAGTCCACACCGGAGAGAATTTCGGCGCGTTGTAAACATTTCTTTTCTCCCCTCTCCGCCGCTGAAGGCGGGGGGGGGGGGCCGGGAATGGGGTTTTGCGGCGGATGTCATTACCAGCATCTCTCGTATGAGTCTCAGTTGAAAGCCAAAGCCGAAATTTTGCGCGACCAGTTGACACGAATTGGCAAGATCCAAAGTCCGCCAGTCCAGCCGACAGTGGCGAGTCCCGATGCATGGAATTACCGCAATCACGTACAATTTCATTTGACGTGTGATGGGAAAATTGGATACGTAGGGGCGGGGTTTATCTCCGCCCAAGGGGCAGACACAAGGTCTGCTCCTACGATTATTTCCATTTCTGAATGTCATTTGCCGGAATCTTCCATCAATGCGCTGTGGCCTCAGCTTGAATTTGAACCTGAAACCAGAATCGAACGAGTCTCACTCCGCTCAGGCGCGGACGAAAACTTGATGCTCGTGCTTGAATCCGAGTCTCCCGATGCACCCGAATTCGAGATCGAAGCCGAAATTTCAGTGGCGCATGTTTTTGACGAACATACAGTTGTCATTGCGGGCGAAGATCACATCACGATAAGAGTTCTGGATCGTGAGTTCCGCGTCTCAGCCGCTTCGTTTTTCCAAGTCAATACAAAGATGACAGAGAAGATGGTCGAGCATCTTATTTCAAAACTTCCAATGGCTCAATCCACCATCCTTGACGTTTATTGCGGCGTCGGATTGTTCAGCGCTTTTCTCGCGCCGAAGTGCAAACAATTGATCGGCATTGAATCGTCCGAGTCGGCCTGCGACGATTTTGTCATCAACCTGGATGAGTTTGACAATGTCGAACTTTACGAAGATTTTGCTGAAAATGTCTTGCCGACTTTGGTGGGTCGGATCGCCAATCCGACCCGCGTTTTAGTCGATCCACCGCGCGCGGGCATTGAAAAAGAAGCGCTGGATGCAATCGTCAAAATGAATCCCGAAGTCATCGCCTATGTTTCGTGCGATCCGTCCACGCTGGCGCGCGATGCGGCGCGATTGATTCAAAATGGCTACAAACTTTCCGAAGTCACGCCGTTCGATTTGTTTCCACAAACGTATCACATCGAAAGCATCAGTATCTTTGAAAGACAAATTAGCCGCAGATGAACACAGATAAAAAGGATTTTGAAAGATTTTCAGCTTTATCTTTTTCGAATCCGCGTTCATCTGTGTTTGTCCGTGGCTAAAACGAGTATTAAAAAATGGCGGCCCAATTTTTTTCATTTGGTGATTCAGCGTTGCTCGTCAAGTTCGGCGATGAAATTGACCTTTCCATAAATCAGCGCGTCCATGCTTTGGACGCGCTGTTGCGTGCCAGCCAAAAAATCGGCTTCATCGAATCCGTCCCGGCGTATGCGACTCTGCTCGTACATTATGATCCGCTGATTCTGACGTACGCGCAAATTTCGGATTGGGTTAAAACGGAAATGGATCGGGCCGAGAAAAATGTCTCTCGCAAGACGCGCCGCATCCAGGTTCCGGTGCGATACGGCGGCGAAGATCTGGATTTTGTCGCGGCTTATCATCGCATCAGCGCGCGAGAAGTTGTCCGCATTCATGCGAGCCGCGATTACATCGTCTACATGATGGGCTTCACGCCGGGCTTCGCGTACATGGGAAAACTCGACGATGCGATCGCGACGCCGCGACTCGAAACGCCGCGCACGCGTGTGGATGCGGGATCGGTTGGCATCGCCGGCGCGCAGACCGGAATTTACCCTATCGCTTCGCCCGGCGGCTGGCGCATCATCGGCCGGACCTCGCTGCGGCTCTTCGATCTGGCCGCTGATGTACCCTTTTTGTTTTCTCCCGGCGACCTCGTGCGATTTGTGGTATCTTTTCAATAAAGCGGGGTGTGGGGTGTTTTGGGCGGGCTTCGCCCGCCCAAAACACCCCACTTCCCCCTTTCTTTTTGAGAAGACACGATTTGTGGTCGAGGCCATCGATGTTTGAAGTTTTGGACGTGAGCGGACTTGCGACGATCCAGGATCTGGGCCGCACCGGCTGGCGGCGATTCGGCGTGCCGACTTCCGGGCCGATGGACGCGTTTGCATTTCGCGCCGCGAATCTTTTGGTTGGAAATTTCCCCAACGCGGCCGCGATTGAAATCGGCGCGGGCGAAATCGAATTGCGCGCCACACAAGATTGTGTCATCGCGGCGGCAGGCGCGGGATATTCTTTATCTGTTTACACATGGACATTCCCGCTTTGGGATTCTTGTTTCGTGCGTGCAGGCTGGAAAATTCGGCTGCGAAAAAATGGCCCGGGCATGTGGGGATATTTATCGGCAGCTGGCGGCTTTGATGCCCCGGAAATTCTTGGCTCACGTTCGACCTATTTGCGCGGAAATTTCGGCGGGCTGGATGGACGGCTTTTGCAAGCCGGGGATTTTTTGCGAAGCGGACTGCCATCGCGTCCGCTGATGGAATTGTCGGCGCGAACTTTATCTGAAGAAGCGCGGCCAGCTTATACCGAGAACCCAACAGTCGATGTTATTTGCGGCCCACAGAAAAACCGCTTCGATGAAAAAAGCATTCAGACTTTTTTGTCGGGTTTATATAAGGTCAGTCATTCATCCGATAGAATGGGGTATCGCTTCGACGGTCCGCGCTTGAACCACGTCGGCGGCGCGGACTTGACGTCCGAGGGCATAACCATCGGCGCTGTGCAGGTTCCAGCGGACGGTCAGCCTATTGTGATGATGGCCGATTGCGCCACAGCAGGCGGCTATCCAAAAATTGCATTGGTCATCAGCGCGGATCTGCCGTTGCTGGCGCAATGTACACCGGGACGCGATAGCGTTCGATTTCGAGAGACGACTGTCGAGGCTGCGCAGGAGAAATATTGCGCGTTGCTGCAGAAGATGGAAAATGGTATTAGACTTCATTTTGACGATCCACAGATGTAGCAGATTACGTGCCTGCACT
>JAKAMM010000366.1 GCA_021812905.1 Chloroflexota bacterium
GAATCGTCAACAAAACCACCCAACCTTTTGCATTATGCGAAGAAAAAAAGCCTTGGCCCAACCATCTGGCATGTTACCCGATCTGTGCCAGCAATCGACGATAATCTTCCACATTCGGCGGAGCCATTAACAGGATCTGGTTGATAACCTCAATTGCATCCTGCTTCTTGCCCGCCCGCATCAGCGATTCGCCTAGGACATCGAGTTGTGCGATGGCTTCCTCTTTGCGACCGAGGTGGTTGAGTTGTTCGGCCAGGATGCGCCTGTAGACAATCTGATCTTCATGCTCTTTGATCATATCTTCCAGGAAGGGGATCGAATCGTTGGTCTTGTTGTTGCTGTCGAGATAGCTCATGAAGCTTTCGAGTTCGGCTATAGCCTGCGGCTGTTGACCCATGCACATGTAGAGTTCGATCAGCTGTTTGCGCGAGCCTTGATCGTCGGGGCGCAGGGTACGGATCTGTTCATAGACGCGCACGGCTTGTTTCCAGTCGAGGCGCTGCATGTCGATATCGGCCATACGCTGCAGAATGTGGACATTCCACGAGCGGTCGGCGCTGGCCTGTTGGACAAGGCGTAAAGCAGTGGTGTAAGTCTTGCGCACCATATCAAGCTCGGCCAGACGGTAGTAAATATCCGCCTGTTCGAGATATTCTTTGATGGCTTCGTCCACCTGACCGCGTGCCACAAGTTGATCGATTAAGCGCGAGCGGGCAGAGAGGTCCATCGGCGCGATCTGGATGATACGGCGTAAAAGTTTGGTGGCCTGCGCTGCTTCGCCGCGTACGCTGTAAGCATGTGCCACAACTTTGAATTTTGCAATGGCCTCCGGGAAGTGGTCTTCCCGAAGGAGCAGGTCGCCCATTAACGTGTGGAGCGGAAGATACGTGGGCGCATGATGGACCGCGTCGAAGGCCTCGTCCATGGCTGAGCGCAGACTGCCCTGCCGCGCCAATTGATGAATGTGGTTGATCGATTCGATGACACTGGAACTTTGCGTCTGTAGGACGACTTCTGCCAAAGGCAGGAGTGCCTCGCCTTCCTGATCCTTGTTCATTTGCTCGCGTGTGCGATGGATTTGATCGCGCCAATCGCGGCGCATGAGCATCTTGCTGACGTTTTCACATAAGCGGCGGTTGGCTGTATCGTCAACCTGGTTTTGCTGGGCCTCGACCATCGGTTCGTAAAGCTGGCGGATCTCATCCGCCTGGTCTTCGGGGGTGGTCATCGAATCGGCCAGTTTCAAGGCTTCGAGATATTCCAGCGCGGCCCGTTTGACCTGACCCTTTTTGAACAGAATTTCTCCGAGTAGGAGCCGGGAGCCGAGTCCATAGTCCTTGTGCTTGACGGCATGGGTCAGGTTGCGGATGGCGCTTTCCAGCCGGTCGCCTTTGGAGCGCAGATAGCCAAGATTGAAATACAAGGCGGGATGAGTGAAGCCGGCTTCCAGCGCATGTTCCAATTCTTCTGAAGCCAGCGCCTCCTGATCCTTTGTTTGAGCGTCGATGGCCTGCCCGAGGTGCCTGACCACTTTGGTCTGTTCCGATTGTTGCAGAGAGAGTTGTCCGGTGCCGCGCATGATGGCCGAAAGGCCGCGTCGTTCCTGGGCATTGGGACTCTCGTCGGCGTAATCGAAGAGCACCTCTGCCAGCTTGGTGAGGGCCTTTTGGCGCGCCTCCGCTACCGGGTCCAGGCTGGAAGCGGATCGCGTTTTGGGCTTCTGTAACTGCCTGACCTTGGCCATATTGATCGGCCCCGTCCCGCCTTTGGGTCGAACGGGTTTGGGCAGCAGTTGTCCCGATCTTAAAAGAGTTTGGGCTTGTCTGGCCTCGGGGCTTTGCGGGAGAAGCTGCAGAGAACGGGCAACAAGTTCCTGCGCTTTGTCTGGCTTGCCAGAACGTTGAAGGATGCTGGCGAGGGCGAGATATTCTGTGACGGCTTGCTGATGATGGCCGAGACGTTCGTGTACCATGGCGAGCCGCGAGTGTGCCATAACGTGTTCAGGGTTAAGCGCGGCGACGCGTGACCAATTCTCAATGGCTTTTTCAACGTCACGCTGATTGAGGAACATTTCAGCGGCTTTCATGCAGGCTTCGATGGCTGTGTTGACGTCGCCGTTGCGTTCGGAAATTTGCGCCACTTTTTCAAATGGCACAGGATCATCTTTCGATATAAGTGCAACCCGTTGGTAAATACGCAGCGCTTCATCGAGTTGCCCCAATTGAAACAATGCCAGCCCGAGGCTGTTGAGCGACTTGGGTTGGTCGGGGAATTCCTGCAGGGCTTTGCGATACGCGGCGGCGGCTTTTTTCCAATCCTGATCCCAGGCCGCCGAATGGCCCTCGTTCATTGCTTTCTGGTAAACATCATCTCGTCCGGGCATGGGTTAATGATAACCTAAAATTCATCACAAAGACACCGGAGAGCGAACTGTGGAAGTGTCATCGCCCGATACAGCCAAATCCATTTATGAAAAATTTCATATTTGCTTTTTCAAAATACGAAGCACAAAAGGCACGAAGGTTTAATGGGTTTCCTTTGTGTGCTTCGTGTCCATTGTGTTTAATTCCTTACCAATAGTGCTTACGCAAAATCGTGTACTTTCACTGCCAGGTCGCCAAAGCGCCAAGTATTTCGAGAGTTCACCAAGTTTTCCTGGCGTCATTTGATAAATCTCGGCGTTCTCCGTGTCTTAGCGGTTATTTCTGCGTAAGTCCTGACCAATTCAAATCCTTCTCGTACTTCCATTGGATCAACATCCCGCCTGCAATTTCCTTGAACAGAGCCTTATCGCGCGCAGTGAAAAGTCTCTGCCAATTGCCCGCATGCCCTTTGGGGAGGAATGAAGCGATATCTTCATTACGCTTGGATTGCCATTCTTCGTCGGGATTGGAGGACATCTCGGCCTTGATTTCTTTTTCCAGTGATTTGCTGACCTTCTTCACGCCGAGGAATTTCCAAAATCTACTCATTTCATCGAAAGGTG
>JAKAMM010000367.1 GCA_021812905.1 Chloroflexota bacterium
GCTTTTTAGGTGAACTTGATGGCACGCGCATCTTTGAAGTCCAGCCCTGATCTTTCAGTCCACGACCTTGCTCTATTGGCCGCGGCAGTCATCTTTGGCGCGGGCGTATATTTGCTCACCAGCTTTCTTATTTATCGCCTCGGCTTTCCGCTCGACGATTCGTGGATCCATCTCACGTATGCGCGCAACCTCGCCCTGCATGGTCAATGGGCGTTTCAACTCGGCCATCCATCAGCAGGTTCCACCGCGCCGCTCTGGACATTTTTACTTGCGCTTGGTTTTTGGCTTGGCCTCGCCCCATACTTTTGGACTTATCTTCTCGGCAGCTCTACTCTCTTCGGTCTCACCGTGCTGATGGAGAAAACCGCTCGGCGTTTGATATCAACTTACAATCCGCGCATGCCGTGGGTCGGATTGTTCTTCGCTTTCGAATGGCATTTTCTGTGGGCGTCCATGTCTGGGATGGAGACTCTGCTTCACGCACTTTTGGTGACATCGGTGCTAGCCGCGTTGATGACAGGCTCGCGTCGTTATCTGACCCTGGGCCTGCTGACCGGTCTAAGCGTTTGGGTGCGGCCTGACGGTTTGACTCTGCTCGCGCCGGTTGTGTTGGTCATTTTTCTCGTCGAGAAATCCATCAATGAAAAAGGCCGCGCGCTGGTTTTGTATTTCATCGGTTTCGGTTCGCTCTTCGTCCCCTATTTACTTTTCAACCTTTGGCTTTCCGGCACACCAATGCCGAATACTTTTTATGCCAAGCAGGCCGAATACGCCACCTGGCAAGCCAAACCAATTCTTAAACACCTGGCAGATTTGCTCCTCCAGTTACTGACCGGACCGGGTGTGATCCTTTTGCCGGGTGTGATCGCGGCGGCGGTGTTATCCATTCGTCGGCGGGCATGGCCGACAATCGCGGCGATGCTATGGTGTGGCGGATACTTGTTGCTTTATATTTTGCGCTTGCCCGCCTACCAGCACGGACGTTATCTCATGCCCGCCATGCCGGTTTTCTTTTTATTCGGCTTGCTGGCTTTTCTTGAATTCCAAACGTCAACTGTTTTCCGTCGTTTTCAATGGATGGCGAAAACAACCTGGCAGATTAGCATCATTCTCGTCACACTTCTGTTTTTTGGTCTTGGAGCGCGTTCCTATGGCGAGGACGTGGGGTTAATTGAGTCTGAAATGGTGGTCACGGCCAAATGGGTTTCGCAAAACATTCCGGCGGGAGCAGTGATCGCGGCGCACGATATCGGCGCGCTGGGGTATTTCGACAACCACGAATTGATCGATCTGGCCGGTCTTGTTTCGCCGGAAGTGATCCCGTTTATGCGGGACGAATCGCAGTTGGCAGTGTTTTTAAATCAGCGTGGAGCGAACTATTTAATCGCGTTCCCGGCCTTTTATCCGAAATTGACGCGCACGGCGAAGCCGGTCTTTGTCAGCGGTGGAAAATTCGCTCCGTTACTTGGCGAACAGAATATGGCAGTCTATGATTGGACGGGTCATTAGGCGGGTCCAGCGTTGCCCCCATTATTCAGCATCAGCCCAATTCTTTCATGCTATACTATAACATTGTATTCAAAACATGAATTAGTGAATGGTCGTGGGATGAAAAAAATAACGCTCCTGATTGTTGATGATCACCCGCTCTTTCGACAGGGGGTAGTCGATGCGCTTTCACTCGAATCGGACATGAAAGTTTTGGGGCAGGCATCCAACGGCGACGAAGGTCTCGATCTTATTCGTTCGTTGAAACCTGTGGTGGCCGTGCTGGACGTTAATTTGCCGGGGGTGAATGGACAGCAAATTACGCGTCAGACCACAGCGGAGAAATTGCCAACCCGCGTGGTGCTCATGACCGGCTATGACGATATCGAACAGGCCATTCATGCCGCGCTTGCAGGGGCCGCGGCGTATTGCTCCAAGGATATTCAACCCAGAGCTTTGATGGGTATCATCCGTGATGTCGCAGACGGTAAATTTGTCTATGGCGGGCGTGTGATGCCACAGCATGAATTACAGACCTGGATTTCGGAACAGATGGAAGGCTCACGCCGTTCGTACAGTGAACCCGGCAGTCCCTTTCATCCGCTTTCGGAGCGCGAGATGGAAGTGCTCGAGTGTGTGGTCAGAGGCAAGAGCAATAAGGAGATCGCTGCATTGCTTGGCATCAGTCATCAGACTGTGAAGAATCATGTAACTGCGATCCTGAGAAAATTCGGCGTCGAAGATCGCACGCAAGCGGTCGTTTATGCGTTGATGCATGGCTGGGTTCCGCTCAATGCGGATATCAAACCTGAGGAGTAATTGGGAATGACAATCGACGAAGAAAAATTGACGGACGGCAGTGTAGACGTCCAGGCTGAACTGGAGGAGACTCAGCGGGCATTGCGTGAGATCAAATTGATGATCGAGCAGAGTCAGGTGGAACTTACCAAGTTGACTCAACGGAATGCAGCCATCACGACCCACCTTCAGCAGGTGCAGACGCTGATCGGTCAGTCTTCGCTGGAAGAAATCCGCATGGTCTACGACTCGGCTCTGGACGCGCAACAACGCCTGTTCGTGATGCGCGGCCAGTTGGAAAAATTGCAGAGTGAAAAAATCTATCTGGAGAAATATAAGACCATATTGGAGCGTCCGAGCGCTTCTATTCCCGGACCCGTGAGCGGGGGAGCCGCTTCGGGCGGCGCGAAAAGCCCTTTTGCCGGGATCGAGATGATCGTCAACGCGCAGGAAGCGGAACGCCAGCGGCTTTCACGTCAAATGCACGACGGCCCGGCGCAGGCAATGTCCAATTTTATTTTGCAGACGGAAATCGCCATGCGTCTGCTCGACGTTGATCCGGCGCAGGCCAAGGAGGAATTGGGCAATCTGAAGACTTCGGCCATGGGGACATTCCAGAAAGTCCGCAATTTTATTTTTGAATTGCGCCCGATGATGCTGGATGATCTTGGGCTGGTTCCGACCATTCGGAAGTA
>JAKAMM010000368.1 GCA_021812905.1 Chloroflexota bacterium
TCTGACATTTTTTGCCTCCTTAGACAAAAAGAAAATTGATTTGACGCACAGTATGTCATTCATCGGTGGTCAAAAAAAGAACGGCTCAAAGCAGTCTTGCTTTGAGCCGTCGCCTTCAAATCCAACGAAAACCTACTTGCATCCTACGCGTACAACTTTATCAGCGAAGCTGATTAAAGTCAAGAACGAGTTTTACCGTTTCAGCCAGATCACATAGCCCACCGAGAACGATTATTTGTCAGTGAACAAGCCCAGGTGCAAACCAATTCGGTGATAAAACGCATCAAATGGCGATGGGTCAATGTGCCCAGCCCAAACATAAAATCGAGGCGCGCCAAACGATATTATAGCAATCACCATTAATGCCTTCATGTATTCGACTACTTCAGATGGCTGACCATGCTTCTGAAGCAAACGATAACAATGAAAGAGACAATGGAAGGTCAACGCCCAGGACATCAGCGTAAACACACGGGTAACGTCATAGACGGCCAATGTAACAGCATAGTTGAGCGACAATAAAGCCAGAAGGAAAAGGAAGTAGCGCCGATCCTGTTTGAAAAATACCAGAACACAAAAGAGCAATGCCAGCCAGTGAATATTTTGCAGTGAGAACCAGGTCAAGGGAAGATTGAAGGTGTCGATGCTTATCCAGGTGGACAGCCTTGTTTCTCCAATAAACCCAATTCTTGAAGGAAAAAATTGGATGTTATTGATCAGCAGGAAGGCCCTGACAGCCAGGTAACCCAACGCGGCCCCGGCAATGCTCACGAATACATGCAGAGGCTTGATTTTTTCGTCCTTGGCGATAAAACGCATCAGGATCAATTCCGGCATTGCCGCAAGCATCATCGAATGATTGCAAACACCCAAAAAACTTAAAACACCAATCAGGAGGGGGTTGGCGACAAACAGCAATGGAACGGTCAGCAGAAAGCTCAAGGGATCCGCCATTCCAATATTCGAAAATAAGACCGTAGTTAATGGATAAGTGATTAATAGAATTGAAAAGAGCAGACCGGGCAAATTGCCAAAAGCTCTGCGAGCAAGGAAAGCGAACAACACGTAACTGCCAAAGATCATTGCAAAGCATAGGATCAAAAACGCTGTTCGAGATGTCATTCTCGTGAAGTAGGCCAGAAGGGGAAGAAGAATATCCTCCTGATAGTAATTTGTGGCGCCAAGATCATAACGAGTCACAAATGGATTTTGGGACAATAGCTGATACCCTCCCGAACCATCCGGGATATTAACTCCAATAATCAGTGTAATGAGTATCAGGCCGCCTAACAACGTTATCCAATACCAGCGTGAAGCCAGTCCCATCGTACGAGCATAAAGCTTTTCAACAAGTATGGAAAATGTCATGTAATAATCCTCTGGAATATTTGAACCATTTATTTTTCCAGCCAGATGGTTACCGGCCCGTCGTTATGGATTTCCACTTCCATGTGCTCGCCAAATTTTCCGGTCCGAGTCGGGACGCCGTGGCTTCTCAGCAATTCGACGAAGCGCTTCACCAGCGGCGCGGCGACTTCAGGCAGCGCCGCATCGGTGAACGACGGACGGCGGCCTTTGCGCGCATCAGCATACAGCGTGAACTGCGAAACGACAATGGCCTCGCCCTTTACATCCAGCACGGACAAATTTGTTTTGCCCTGCTCGTCTTCAAAGATCCGCAGGTTGGCAACTTTCTCGGCCAGGAAGGTCGCCTGTTCCTCCCCATCGCCATGACCGATGCCCAATAAGATCAACAAACCTTTTCCAATTTTGGAAATGACCTGTCCATCAACTGTAACGCTGGCTCTGGAGACTCGCTGAATTAAAACGCGCATGATTGATATAGTAGGGGCACTGCGTCGCAGTGCCCCTACAAAAATTTTATGGGAGTTGAATGGCCTCACGCACTTCAGTCATCGTCTGCTGGGCGATGGCGCGCGCCCGTTTGGCGCCGTCGTTCAAAACGTCCTGAACGAGATCCGGCTTGACGTCGAGTTCGGCGCGTTTGGTGCGAAACGGTTCAAGGCTTTTGTTCAGGTTGGCAGCAAAACGCATTTTACAATCCACACAACCGATGCCCGCGCGGCGGCATTCAACGTCGATCATGTCGACTTCATCCTGCGGCGAGATAATCTTGTGCATGGTGAAGACGTTGCACACATCGGGATTGCCCGGGTCGGTGCGTTTGATGCGCGCCGGGTCCGTGACCATTTCGCGCACGCGTCTGGTGGTCTCCTCGGGGGTAGCCGCCAACTCGATATGATTGTTCAGACTCTTACTCATCTTCTCTTTGCCATCAATGCCGAGCACCTTGAGGATCTTGGTGTTCTTCATCTGCGGTTCGATCAGCGCATTGGTTTTAAAGCGATAATTGAACGAGCGCACGATCTCGCGCGCAAACTCGATGTGCGGAGCCTGATCGATGCCAACCGGCACCACATCTGTTTTATAGAGCACGATGTCCGCCGTCATCAACACCGGGTAACCAACCAAACCATAGTTTATGTTTTCAGGCTGTTGGCGAATCTTCTCTTTGAAAGTCGGCAGGTCGGTCAGTTTGCCCAGCGGCGTAACCATGGACAGAAGCGTGTGCAGTTCCATCACTTCGGGCACATGCGACTGGATGAACATGATCGTCTCCTGCGGGCGGATGCCTGCGGCCAGCCAGTCGAGCGCCATCTCGTAAGTATTCTGCTTTAGATTAAGCGTATCTTCCACTGTGGTCAGCGCATGAATGTCCACAATGCAATAGACGCACTCATAATCATCCTGCAGTGCCACATAATTCTGGATCGCTCCCAAATAATTGCCGAGATGCTGGCGCCCCGTCGGGCGGGCGCCGGAAAAAACACGTCCCTTTTTTGCCATTCGACTTGTTATCCTTCCATCATTTGATGAATGAGACCCAACACCTCGCCTGCCGCAGCATGACGTTTGGTCTCGAGCTTGGAATAGATCAACTTTCCGTTCGCGCTGAT
>JAKAMM010000369.1 GCA_021812905.1 Chloroflexota bacterium
GCAAAACGCGTCGTAACGTATTTCCCAATGTCGCGCCGTAACCGCGCTCCAAGGGGCTGATGATAAATTTGCCGTAATTCCGAGCTTCAGCTTCGCGCTCGATCTTCGGCATGACCATGTTTGAAATGCCCGTCACGGTTCACTCTCCCTTTCAAAAGAAGAAAGCGTATGGAGGATGGGATTGGTTTGCCCGCCCCATCATCACAACGCGGCCAAAGAACTAACGGCGAGAATAATACTCAATAATAAGCTGTTCGTTCAGCGTGCCCTCAATCTCCATACGCTCTGGGAATCGGGAAACCGATCCAGCCATTTTCTGGGCATCGCGATTAATCCAGGCGGGAGAGGTACGCTTTTCAAAATAAGCAGGCAGCTCTTTGAAATACGTCAGCTTGGCAGAGCCTTCACGAATAGCGATTTCATCGCCTTCCTTCAAGAGCGTGGAAGGGACATCGTTGCGGCGTCCGTTGACGGTGAAATGTCCGTGCGTCACAAGCAGGCGCGCCTGCGAACGACTTGATGCAAATCCCATACGGAAGACAACATTGTCAAGACGGGATTCAAGAATCTGAAGAAGATTCAGGCCGGTCAAACCGCGGCGACCAAGAGCCGTTTCGTAATAGCGGCGAAACTGACGCTCCAACACACCATAAATACGGCGGGCTTTTTGTTTGGCGCGCAACTGGCGGGCAAAATCCGACTGGCCAGTACGGGAGGCGTTGCCACCTCTGTTGGCTGTTTTACCATGCTGGCCTGGGGGATAGCTGCGCTTCTCGAACGCACATTTCGCAGTGAAACAGCGCTCGCCCTTTAAGTATAGTTTTTCGCCTTCACGCCGGCAGAGTTTACAAACCGGGCTAAGTGTTTTTGCCATATATCTACTACCTCATACTAAATTACACGCGGCGCTTTTTAGGAGGCCGACAGCCGTTATGCGGGATCGGCGTGATATCGGAAATGGAGCGGACTTTCAACCCCATGGATTGAACGGCACGGATAGCGTTTTCGCGTCCGGGGCCAGGACCCTTGATGAACAAGTCCACCTCCTGAATGCCGAGTGTCTGAGCAGCCTTGAGGGCCTGTTCTGCGGCCAGACGAGCGGCAAAGGGAGTGCTCTTGCGAGAACCCTTGAAACCAGCCGAACCGGCAGAACCCCAGGAAACCGTATTGCCTTCAGAGTCTGTGACCGTCACGATCGTGTTATTGAAAGACGCAAAAATATGCACCTGCCCGGAGGACAGATTGCGCTTTCCTTTCTTGGCGCCGGTAGCGCGGCGCGCGGAGCGTACACTTTGAGCCATATTACATCAACTCCTGAATTACTTCTTCGCGCCGCGGCGGCGTCCGCGCCCGGCAACGGTTTTCTTGGTACCTTTGCGGGTACGCGAATTGGTGCGGGTGCGCTGTCCACGCACCGGCAGGTTGCGGCGATGACGCAGACCACGATAAGAGCCGATCTCGATCAGGCGCTTAATGTTCATCTGCTGTTCACGGCGCAGATCGCCTTCCACTTTATAGTTCTTCGATACAAATTCGCGGATCGCGGCGACCTCGGCCTCGGTCAGGTCCTTGATACGAGTATCAGGACTGACTTTGGTCGCGGCCAAAATTTCACGCGAACGCGTGGGGCCGACGCCAAACAAATAGGTCAAGCCCACTTCAGCCCGCTTATTGCGGGGCAGGTCAACGCCTTCAATTCTCGCCATAATAGATGCTAACCCTGTCGCTGTTTATGTTTTGGATTTTCACAAATGATATAGACCGTCCCCTTGCGCCGAACAATACGGCACTTGGCACATCGCTTGCGAACCGAAGGTGATACTTTCATGAGACAACTCCTTACTTACTTGGTGCAACCAAAGACGTAGCATTATAAAGGCTGTTGCTTGTTCCGTCCAGTGAAAACAGGGTCTCCAGACAAGTCATCATGGGACAGTCAGGATAAGGGGGTCTCCTTCGGTGACGGCCACTGAATGCTCAAAGTGAGCCGTCAATGACTTATCTGCCGAGATTACCGTCCACTGGTCACGCAGGACGCGGGTTTCATGCGTCCCGATCAAAACCATCGGTTCAATCGCGATGGTCATTCCCGGGCGAAGAGGCAAGCCGGTTCCTGCAGTTCCAAAATTCGGAACCATGGGACCTTCATGCATCTGCCGTCCGACGCCATGGCTGGTATATTCACGCGTAACGTGAAGGCCACGACTCTCGACGTAATCTTGTATTGCCGCCGAGATATCACCCGTGCGGTTGCCAACGCGCATCTTATCGATCGCTGCGTACAACGCGCCTTCGGTGATTTCGAGAAGGCGCTTGGCCTCCTCGGAAATCTCCCCTACTCCGGCCGTGAAGGCCGAGTCAGATACAAAGCCCTGGAGCACTGTACCACTATCGACAGAGACGATGTCTCCCTCGCGCAAAATGCGCTTCTTGCTGGGAATACCGTGAACCATTTCCTCATTAACACTGGTACAAATCGAGGCTGGGTACGGCGGCTTGCTGTATCCTTTGAAGGGCGAATAACATCCGTGTTTCTTCAGCACTTCCTCAGCAGCCGCGTTGAGGTCGGCTGTTGAAACACCGGGCTGTATCAAATTTTTAACGGTCGCCAGGATCTCAGCATTAATGCGGCCCGAAGCGCGCATCGTTTTGATTTCATCCTGGGTTTTTACATTGACCTGGCGTCCAAAATTCATAATTGACTACTTCTTGATCTCAGACAGCAACGCATCCGTGACGAACTCGATCGGCTGCATACCGTCAATTTCAACTAATTTTTTTTGCGAGCGATAATATTCAACCAGGGGCATCGTCTGCTCGATATAGACATTGATGCGCCGAGCAACGGTTTCTACTTTATCGTCATCGCGTTGATAAAGTTCGGAGCCGTCCACATCGCATTTACCGGCGACAGCAGGCGGATTAAACTTTTGGTGATAAATGTGCCCCTGCGCGCGGCATGTCCATCGGCCACTCAG
>JAKAMM010000370.1 GCA_021812905.1 Chloroflexota bacterium
ATGGTGAGCAGAATGGATGCGTCAGTCATTGTTTTCCTTTTGTGTCATGAAACCTTTGCCACATTTTCCTGATACCGTTTCCAGACCTTCGGCGCAAGTTCACGTGCGCGCGCTGCAATTTCTGTTTCATCGAGCGTCGTGAGTTGGCGATCTTTCATCAAAATTTTTCCGGCGACGATGGTGGTAGTGACCATGCTCGATTGGAATCCAAAAATGATGTGCCAGGGCAAATTGTCAGCGCTGACCGGAGTCGGCGATTGATAATTCACAAAGATCAAGTCAGCAAAAGCGCCGGGGACAATTTGTCCGATGGGCGCGGCGGGGAAGAAAACGTTGGCCAGCGCCGAATTATTTTGGATCGCCATTTGTGCTACATCGTAGCCGCCCATGCGGCGCGGATCGCGGCTGGTGACTTTATGCAGAAAATACGCGGCTTTCCATTCGTCCCACATGGCGTTACTAAAGCCATCGTTGCCGAGACAAACTTTGACCCCGGCCCGCAGCATCGATTCGACCGGCGCTGCTCCGACCGCGTTGTTCATGTTGGAGCGCGGCTGATGTGTGATCCATGTGCCGGTTTCTTTGAGAATGTTAATTTCGCGTGCATCGATGTGAACGCCATGTGCGGTGATGGTTTTCGGACCAAGGATTCCCTGGTTCTGCAAACGATCAACAATGCGCATGTTGGTTTTGCTCAAGCTGTCGTATTCGTCTGCTTCATGCTCCGCGACGTGGATGTGGAATCCCGTTTCATCGGACGCGGCGGCGCGGCAGGCTTGCAGGGTGGCGCCTGAAAGCGTCAGGCTGGCGTGCAGGCCAAAGGTCCCGGCCAGACGCGGATGTGGATTTGCAGCCAGTCGTTTCAAGAATCGAACATTCTCTTTAATGCCTGCGCCAGCTTTGTCTGATCCATCGCGGTCGGTGACCTCGTAACATAAAACGCTGCGCAATCCGGATTGATCAACGGCCTCAGCGATAATATCGAGCGAGCCGTCAATCACGTTGGGTGAAGCATGATGATCGATGAGCGTGGTCGTGCCGTGCTTGACGGCGTCTACTAAACTGATCAACGCAGAATAGCGTACATCTTCATCGAGCAGAGCTTTGTCGAGCGGCCACCAAAGTTTTTGAAGGATTTCAGGAAAGTCTTTTGGCGCTGGGCCGGGGATGGCCATACCGCGCGAGAACGCGCCATAAAAATGTGTGTGTGCGCAAATGCCGCCGGGCATCACGATCTGTCCGCGCGCATTGAGCTTCTTGGATTTTGGATATAACTTTTCGAGCTTTGCGGTTGGGCCAATTTCGTGAATGTGATCGCCCGAGATATAGATGGCATGTTTTTCAAGAACACGGTTGGGCGTTTCCCAGGTGATGATGGTTGCGTTTGTGATTAGCATCTACCCATATCCATACTGTGGGGTGCGGTAATTTGTAACCGGACGCGCCGATTTCCCAGAGCGTAAAGCAGGTGGCTTCGCGCAGTTCAGAATCGTTGCCGGACATGGCGCCGTAAATTTGTTTGATGATGCCATCGTTAGGATTTTTCTTGAGATAGGCCAGCGCGGCCAGCCGCTCATCCATAATAAACTGGTGACGATGAAGGCGAAGATAAAAAAGAAAGGGTCAATGTTTGGAAATGCGGGAATTCTCATGTGCTTTTATTTCGCGTACAGGAGGCGCCCACAAGATGGGCAATAAACCAATTGGGTTGCGCGGCGCGCGCTTTGTTGCACCGACGGAGATAATGTTGACCCGCATGCGTCGCAGGAATTTTCGGATACTTCAGCTACTGCCACGCCTCGTTTTTCCATTCGCAAATCTTCATAAACCATCAGCATTTCTGCAAGGACTTCGTTTGTGGTCGCGCTGCGTTCCGATTGCAGACTCATCAGGTCGTGCGTTAGAGAGAACTGCTCGCCCAGCAATTGGTGATGTTCGTTTCCAAGCCGCGCCTGGATTTTTTCCATGTTGGCCTGGGCGTTTTGTAAAGCAGTCTGTGCGGCTTCGGTTTTGAGCATTGCTTCCAGTTCGCGCTCTTCCAAATTCGCCAGATGTTTTTTCAAAGAGACGATGTCCGCCTGTAAGTCCTGCAGCTCTTTCGGATTATGCACACTCCCGCTGTATAAGCTGGACTCGGCTTGCTGTATTTTGACCTGCTGGCTGTGCGCTTCCTGCTCGGACTTCTGCTGGGCTTGCTCCGAATCGCGTTGATCTGCTTCTGCAGTCTTTATCTGCTTCAGCGCCTCCTGAAGCTCTGTGTCGTTTCCCAATATTTCCCGGATACTCGCCAGCCGCGTTTCAATGCGGTTGATGCGGCTGTCCACTTGCTGGAGACGAAAGAGTCCGAACGCTGCGCTCATAATCCGATTATAGTCTACTGGGATGATAAGTTGAAATAATTGTAAACAGATCGCGCCAGGTTGGCGAATAATTTGTTGATCGGGTCAAACACGATTTGCACCGGATGATAGGTGTAGATTGACAGGACAAAATTTCCGCCGGGCGTGTAAACAATTGCCGCCGCGCTCCAGTCGTGGTCGATGCCCTGCAGATCTGTGACCCAGCCATGTTTCATCGCCACCGGTGTTCCTTCAGGAACTCCAGCTTCGATCAATACTCCGATCTTGTCGGATTCCAAATAGTTAATGATTTTCTGGCAGGCGTTCTTGTCGATCTTATCCGGGAAGGCGGCCACCAAGGCGCCTCCGTTCGTCTGGGCGCATTGGTAAATATCCTCCAACAACATGCCTATATCTGACGTGGTTGTTTGGTTGTATGGATCCGGATCGGTGAAGACATCCGTTCGCTGGTTGGCCGGTGTGGAAAATCTCTGCAATAGCGGAGAACCCGGT
The DNA here is from genome assembly GCA_021812905.1 of Chloroflexota bacterium. The sequence continues at coordinate 2,853 of JAKAMM010000370.1, forward strand.
GCGAAATAACCGGCGATAAAAGTATTGTTGAGGCCGATCTTTTGCATATCCTGCGTGACGACCAGTGGGCCGGTTGTCGGATCAAGATCCGCCATTACTCCATCTGCAGAAGTATTGTACGAGA
>JAKAMM010000371.1 GCA_021812905.1 Chloroflexota bacterium
TGACGGTGGAGTTGATCGTGCCTGTGGCGTTGGAGCAGGGTTCTAAGTTCGCCATTCGTGAAGGCGGTTTGACCGTCGGTGCGGGTGTCATCACCAAGATCATCGAGTAGGCCTAAACATGACAAAACAAAAAATACGCATCCGCCTTAAGGCTTACGATCACCGCGTTCTCGACCAGTCCGCCAAGCGGATTGTGGAAACTGCCGAGCGTTCCGGCGCTCATGTGGTTGGCCCCGTACCCTTGCCAACCAAGATAGAACGCTTTACAATACGGCGCTCTGCTTTCATTGATAAAGACTCGCATGAGCACTTTGAGATCCGCACACACAATCGTTTGATCGATGTTCTTGATCCTGACTCCAAGACGATTGATATGCTGATGCGCTTGAACCTGCCTGCGGGCGTGGACATTGAAATCAAGATCTAAATAGTGAATCACGGGCGGGGAGGAAATTTCCTCCCACCCAAAAATTCGACAGCGCAAGAACGGTTCTGCGCGTGGCTGACAAATACCGAAAGCCCCGCCAAATTGTTTGACTGCGCTGCCAGGAGATGATGCAGACCAAGCCCGGTCTGACAGTCTCGCAAAACTTTTGAAGGAGAAAAATCGATCATGTTAAAAGGGCTGATTGGTAAGAAGATCGGCATGACCCAGATCTTCGATGAGCAAGGCGTCGCGTATCCTGTGACGCTCATCGAAGCTGGGCCATGTTTCGTTACCCAGATTCGCAAGCCGGAGAAGGAGGGTTACTCCGCTGTGCAACTGGGCTTTGTTGAGGTTCATCCCAAGCGTCTCACCAACGGTGAATTGGGACACCTTACCGCCAGCAAAATTCCCCCTCTGAAATTCCTGCGTGAATTCCGAACCAAAACTCCAGAATTGAACGTCGGCGACAAAGTAACCGTTGAGGTCTTTGCCATCGGCGAACGCGTGGATGTGGTCGGCGTGAGCAAAGGCAAGGGATTTGCCGGCGTTGTCAAGCGTCATCACTTCCATGGAATGGACGCCACGCACGGGACCTCGGACCGGAACCGCGCACCAGGCTCGAACGGCTCTGGAACCACTCCGGGCCGCGTCTATCGCGGTTCACGCCGCGCCGGTCACATGGGTACCGATCGTGTCACCGCGCAAAACCTGAAGGTCGTGATGGTGGATGCGGAACGCAACTTGATCGGTCTGTATGGCGCTGTACCGGGCGGCAAAGGCAGTCTCGTCATGCTGAAAGAAACGCGCAAGCAGTAGGCGCTGAGGAAACAGGAAGAATAGCCATGAAAGTAGACGTTCTTAACATGAAGGGTGAGAAGATCAAGCAGGTGGAATTGCCTGCCGCGATCTTTGAAGCCAAAGTGAATATTGACCTGATGCACCAGGCCTATCAGCGCCAGATGGCAAATGCGCGCCTCGGTACCCACGAGACCAAAACGCGCAGTGAGGTTGCCGGTGGTGGTCGTAAGCCGTATAAGCAAAAAGGCACCGGCCGCGCCCGCCAGGGGTCCACGATCTCTGCGCAATGGGTCGGCGGCGGGCGCATCCATACGCCGCATCCTCGCAAGTACACGCAAGCCATGCCGAAGAAAATGCGCCAGGCCGCGTTACGTTCTGCGCTTTCGGCCAAGGCCGCGGATGCAGGTATTGTTGTTATCGATGATATCCAGCTTGATGAAGTGAAAACCAAGATGATGGCATCTGTGTTGAACGGCTGGGTCGGCGATGCAAGCGCGCTGGTGCTCATGCCTGCCAACGATGAATCATATGAGAATGTGACGCGCATTGCCAGCAACCTCCCCGATGCAAAAATCCTGCTGGCTTCATATCTTAATGTGCGCGACCTGCTCGGTTACGATAAGGTCGTTCTGCCGCTCAAAACGCTTGACGTTCTGTCGGCGCATTTAGGCAAGGAGTAAACCATGACGACGATTTATGATGTGCTTCGCCGTCCGCTGGTGACCGAAAAATCCAGCTATCAATCGAGCAAGCTTGGCCAATATTCGTTCGAGGTTGTGGAAAGCGCGACCCGTACCATGGTCAAGGATGCCGTTGAAACCATGTTCGATGTAACGGTCGAGCGCGTGAATATCATCAACGTTCCGGCCAAACGCGGCCGCCGCTCCCGCTCCCGCCGTTTGCTTGTGCGCAAGCCGGGTTATAAGAAAGCGATTGTGACCCTGGCCGAGGGACAGACCCTCGAGATCTTTGGAGGGGTTCAGTAATGGCTGTCAAGAAATATAAGCCCACAACCCCCGGTCAGCGCGGGATGACGGGCTACACCTTTGAAGAAATTACCAAGTCCACCCCTGAACGTTCGCTGACCGTTTCGCTCGGACGCCACGGTGGCCGCAATGCGTATGGCCGTGTTACTGTGCGTCATCAAGGCGGCGGACACCGTCGCTTGGTGCGCGTCATTGATTTCAAACGCGAAAAACATGGCATTCCTGCAAAGGTTGCCGCGATTGAATACGATCCGAACCGCACTGCCCGTCTGGCTTTGTTGAATTATGCAGATGGCGAGAAGCGCTACATCATCGCACCCTTGGACCTGAAAGTGGGCGACACGCTCATGTCTGGTCCGAATGCCGAAATCCGTCCGGGCAACTGCCTGCCGATCGCGAACATTCCAGTCGGTACTTTGATCCACAATATTGAGTTGAAGGCTGGTCGTGGCGGGCAGATCGTCCGCTCGGCGGGTGGCTCGGCCCAGCTTCTCGGTAAGGAAGGCGATTTCGCGCAAGTCCGCCTGCCGTCCGGTGAGGTGCGTTTGATCCACCAGGTTTGTTATGCGACGATTGGCACAGTCGGCAATCTCGACCATAGCAACATCAAGTTGGGCAAGGCGGGCCGTAAGCGTCACTTGGGCGTTCGCCCGGGTGTGCGTGGTTCTGCGATGACCCCGCGTGATCATCCACACGGCGGTGGTGAAGGTCGTCAGCCGATCGGTCTTGCCGGACCGAAGAGTCCGTGGGGTAAGCCGACCCTA
>JAKAMM010000372.1 GCA_021812905.1 Chloroflexota bacterium
AATGGCATGAGGCAATTATAAACTCGGTCATTGTTATGTTGGACAAATCAGCAGCAATTCTCAATACGTCATTGCGAGCGTTTTTTGCGAAGCAATCTCCTCGTCAAAACAGGGGATTGCTTCGACGAAAGAACGCCGTCTCGCAATGACATGGTTTATATTGAGAATTGCTGACAAATCAGGAGTATCGAAAAAGCTGGGCTTTTTTACCACGAAGTCACGAAGACCCAAAGTTTTTTGTGTCCTTGTGCCTTCGAGTCTTCGTGGTCAGCCCATTGAATTAGCCACTCCCGACAAATCATGTCTCAGACGCCCAATGACTTTTCTCTTATAATTAGCCCAACATGAAATCCATCCGCTTCACGGCCAAATCCATCCCGCTCGCCTTCGCCTTGACAACCGTCGTCGCTTATGGCCTTTTATTACCTTTTACCGGCTTCTACTGGGACGACTGGCCTTTCGCATGGATCGCCAAATTTCTCGGCCCGCGTGAATTCATCCAAGCCTTCAGCGGATTCCGTCCTTTCCTCGGCCCGATCTTTTTCGCCACCACCAGCCTGATCCCGTCCAACCCAATTCTCTGGCAGATATTTGCGCTTGTCATCCACTTCATTGCTGCGCTTTCAGCGTGGTTTGCGTTAAATCAAATCTGGCCGAACTACAAACGTCAAACTCTTATCGCGTCTTTCTTCCTTCTCGTTTTTCCAGGCTATAGCCAACACTGGGTGGCACTCACACATATCAACCAGGAATGGATTCCCTTTATCTTTTATCTGCTCTCGTTTGGATTCACCGCCCGCGCAATAAACAAGAATGTCATTGCGAGCCGTTCTGTGGCGCAGCAATCTTCCATAACAAATAGGCCTGAGACTGCTTCAGGCCGGGTCTCGATACGCAAAGAACGCTACTCGACCACCATCCCTCGCAATGACATCCTGAATACAATTATTGCGCTTCTCTTTTTAATATTGGGCGTTTTCCCCACCGAATACTTCATCGGTCTCGAACCGCTTCGTTTTCTTTTCATTTGGGTCATTCTCGCAGAAGAAACAAAAACCTTTTGGCCCGGCTTAGTCCAAACGTTTAAACGCTGGTGGCCCTATCTTTTGATCTGGTTTCTGAATGCAGGCTGGCTAGCATACTATTACAAATCGGGCGCATATATTTCTTACGGTGTAACCGCCTCAAAGCAGATCCCATCTATCAGCGATGCGCTCTCTGCCTTTGGCGATGCACTTTGGAAAGCGGGCTTTTATATCTGGGCGCAGGTGCTGGTGCTGGCGGCGCAGTCCATCACTGCACCATCCACTCTTCTGACACTCGCCCTCATTCTTCTTTCCCTCGTTCTTCTTTCCTCTTATCTTCTCAAACTGCAACTTCCTGAAAATTCAACGCGAACATTTGCTATTCAAGCCATCGCCATCGGCCTTATCGGAATTTTGCTTGGACGAGTGCCTTCGCTGGCGGCCGGGCTGCCGCTCACGCTGCAATCCAGCTTTGACCGTTTCATGATCTCCATGATGCTCGGCGCGAGTTTATTCATGGTCGGGTTGGTCGAACTGCTCATCAAGAATGAGCGCGCGAAAAATATCGTCTTCGCCCTGCTGATCGCGCTCGGCATCGGACAACAATTCTTCAACGCCAACATCTTCCGCCGCGATTGGGCCAGGCAGCAGGAAATCTACTGGCAATTCGCCTGGCGCATTCCCGCGCTCAAACCGGATACAGTTATCCTGACAACATACGTTCCGATAGATTACGAAACAGATCTATCCTTCACGGCGCCACTCAACTGGATGTATGCGCCGGACTTTCAAAGATCGGATCTGCCTTATGCGATGCTTTACTCCATCGAACGGCTTGGCGGCGCAACTTTACCGGCACTCCAGCCAGGAACCGCTATTCAACTCCCCTACCGCACCGTGACTTTTCACGGCTCGACCTCGCAAGCCATCGTGATCTATTTCCCGCCAGGCGGATGCTTGCGCGTGCTCGATCCGGCTTTCAACGATGCAGAAACTTATACCCGCTTTCCAAATTCGCTCAGCGCGCTTGTCCCGTTATCCGATCCGGCGCGGATCATTGCTGACGCGCCTGCGCTTAAAATACCGATTCCTCCATTCAACAATGAACCGCCGCACACTTGGTGTTATTTCTACGAGAAGGCCGAACTGGCGCAGCAAAGCGCTGATTGGAAACAAGCGGCGGCGCTGGGACGCGCAGCCTCAAAACAAGGGCTTTCTGCGAGCGATGTCTTTGAATCACTGCCGTTCATCGAGGCCTATGCGCGTACCGGTGATCTAAAATCTGCTGAGCAGATCACGCGTCAGGCATGGAATAATGAACCGAAAATCCATCCGGGCTTATGCGCGCTCTGGAAACGGGTGCAGGCAACAGGTCCGAGTGAGGCGCAGGGATCTGCGTCCAATTTATTGAATGAGCTGGGCTGTGGGCTATAGCCCACCGCGCGGACACTTTATTTTCCAGATAATATCAGCCCTGCGTAATAAACTTTTGACGCCGAACAAAGCGCACACGTAATATCGTTTTTGATGTGATGCCAAATCGGCTCATCACCGCGATTGTTACTGAGAATGGGATAGTCCATCCGCCGTTTGATGTCAATCTGAAGAACGTATTTTGGGGAGAATAGTCTTGCCCACTGTTCAATCGGCATCTTAAAGATTTTCGCGCCCAATTGATTTTGGTACGTAATTTTCGTATACTGATGACACTTACATGTGTTTACCGGTGGGCATTGCCGTAGGTAGCAACACTTCCCCTCATCCAAAGCTGAGAATTCCCCACCCCGTCGCTAAAGGTTCCGTCGGCCAAATATAATCCTTCCAAATTGGGCCCCGCTCCCCCGCCGACAGACGGGTCAACCGTAATGTTTCCCTTAGCTCCGTTTGCGTCGCGACCGGTAATCACCATAAAAAATCCGCTTCCTTTAGTCAGATTGATATTGCCTTTG
>JAKAMM010000019.1 GCA_021812905.1 Chloroflexota bacterium
AACAGATGCCACTATTTACGCAAGGTGCTTGCCGGTTTTTTGCAACTTGTCCAGGCGTAAGATGCGTTTGTCCTGCCCTAGGCATTGCGATACCTGCGGGCTAACATGCAGGCTATTATATCTTGCATCTTTCATGCCTCTATGCTAAAATCTTTGTGTACGGGAACTCAATATCGAAAGCAACGAGAAGTGGGTAACCCCCACTTTTCTGCTTGTATATAAAGGACGATCACGGAGCAAGATGGCATGACCACAAAAAACGAGTTTGCCCAAGCCTTCAACGAAGTACTGGAAGAAAAACAACTCTCCAAGGAAATTATCCTCGGTGCAATTGAATCCGCCATGGTTTCGGCTTATCGGCGGGCTGTCAACGCCTCGACGGCGCAGCAGGTCGAAGCAAAAGTGGACCCCGATACCGGGCAGGTGACTGTCTTCGCTGAAAAGGAAGTCGTTGAAGACGTGCTGGAAGAAAAGACCGAAGTGACGCTGGAAAACGCGCGCAAGGTCAATCCTGAAGCACAATTGGGCGACATGGTGATCGTCGAATCGACACCCGCGGACTTTGGCCGCGTCGCCGCGCAGACGGCCCGCCAGGTCATTCAGCAGCGCATCCGTGAAGCCGAACGTTCCAACCAGATGGAATATTTTGCCCGCCAGACCGGCGAGATCATTTCCGGTATCGTGCAGGCTACCAACGCCCAGGTTTCCACGATTGGCCTCGATATGAAGGCCGAAGGCGTTTTGCCTGCCAATCAAAAGATACCCAACGAACGCTTCAAGGTCCACGACCGCATCCGCGCAGTGGTGCTGGAAGTCAAAGACGGCTCACGCGGCCCGCAAATTATTCTCTCGCGTGCGCATCGCAACTTCCTGCGCCGCTTGCTCGAGAACGAAGTCCCTGAAATCTATCATGGCATCGTCGAGATTAAGGCCATTGCGCGCGAACCAGGCGCACGTGCCAAAGTCGCTGTGATGGCGACCCAGGCAGGCGTTGATCCGGTCGGTGCGTGCGTGGGTATCAAGGGCGTCCGCATTCAGGCCATCGTCAAGGAATTGCATGATGAAAAGATCGACATCATTCAATGGGATCAAGATCCTGTTACTTATATTTCCAAAGCCATCAGCCCGGCGCGCGTCAACGGCGTGTACCTGAACGAAGTCGATGGGACTCGCACCGCGACGGTGGTTGTGATGGAAGACCAACTCAGCCTTGCGATCGGACGCGATGGTCAGAACGCACGTCTCGCCGCGAAGTTGACTGGCTGGCGCATTGATATCAAGTCTGTGGTCGAAGCTGCGAGCGACACACTTGCCAAGTTGCAAAACGATCCCGCACTGGCGGCCACGCTTCCGGCCGCGGCAGAAGCCATGCCACAGATCGAAGAGATTTTGGCGAAGAAGTCCGAAGGCCGGCCTGTCACGCCGGAAGAGTACACTGTGATTGGTCAATTTGTGGACCGTGTCGAACGTCGCGCGATTCAAGTCAAGGAAGAAGCGGTTCGCGCGGACGAGGAGCGGGAGGCCGCGGCTCGAGCCGAGGTGCCGCCTGCGGCCTTTAGCATGCTGCTCGACAGCCTGGGCCTGAAGGAACACATCTTCAATATTCTGGTCGAAGCTGGTTTTGAGACCATCGGCGATCTGATGATGTCGCTCAAGACGGATCCCAACCACGTGCTTGGCTTGCCCGGCATTGGCCCGAAGGCCATACAGAATATCGAAGAGCAGATTGCGGCCATGACCTTCCCTGAACCTGAGCCTGTCGTTGCAGAACCGGCTCCGGTTGTTGAACAGGTGGCGCAACCGGCCGCAGTTGAAGAAACACCGGTTGGCGAGGCGCCCGCTGAAGTCAGGAAAGAAGCGAAGTCCGAGGAAGAGGACAATGAACTTGCCAAAGATGGCATCTCTCTGGATGAATTGTTCAAGATGAAGCCCGAAATCTTCCAGGTGACCGCCGCGCCCGAAGAAGAGTCAACGGATAAGAAGAAAGGTAAGAAGAAGAGCAAGGGCACCGAGTTGGTGCTTGATGAAGAACGTGGCGAGGTCGTGCGCGTGAAGAAACATAAACGCGGCGATGGTGGTGTTTGGGAAGAAGAATAAATAGATGTCGTTGCGAGGGCGCTCTTCCCGAAGCAACCTCCTCGAGAATGAGGAGATTGCTTTGCCGAAAAAAACAACTCGCAATGACGAATGAAACAAGGTGACTAGGAAAATTGTGCAACGCGTGAAGCACGTTCCCCAACGCACTTGTGTTGGATGCCGCACCGTGATGGCGAAACGCCAACTGGTGCGCATCGTCCGCACGGCAGACGGGGTGCTGGTTGACCCGACGGGTAAACTGGCTGGGCGCGGCGCGTACTTGCATGATAAGCGTTCCTGTTGGGAAAACGGTTTGAAGGGAAGCCTGGCTAACGCTCTAAAAGTTGCCTTAACTCCCGCTGATCATGAGCGTCTTGAGAATTTTATGCATACGTTTTCCAAAGCGGACCCCGGCGAATAGAATATGTGAACGACCAGCCACTCGCTCACTGACCATCGCCGCGAAAGATCAGCATTGGGCAAACCAGGGAACTGCCGACCAACGCTTTGCTTATTTGAACTACGGAGGTGGCCTATGAGTGCAAAAAAGATTGAACTTCCTGCCAGTATCGTGATACGAGACCTGGCGGCCAAGATCGAAAAAAGCCCGATTGAGATCATCAAAAAACTGATGACGAACGGAGTCATGGCGACCATCAATCAGTCCGTGGATTTTGATACCGCGGCGATTGTGGCGGCTGAATTTGGTTTTGAAGCTGTTCTTGAAGCACAGGAAGAGATCGTAAAAGAAGAGACCGGCGAAGTGCCGCTCTGGCGTCGCCTGATCGCGGATGAAGAAACAAAAGCGCTGATCGCGCGTCCGCCTGTGGTGACCATTCTCGGACACGTTGATCATGGCAAGACATCCCTGCTCGATGCGCTTCGTCAAACGGACGTGGCGGCGGGTGAGGCGGGTGGAATCACGCAGCACATCGGCGCGTATCAAGTTGAAAAGAAGGGACGCACAATTACCTTCCTCGATACGCCGGGACATGCGGCCTTCACTGCCATGCGCGCCCGCGGCGCACAAGGCGCGGACATTGTGATCCTAGTCGTCGCGGCGGACGATGGCGTCATGCCCCAGACGAGAGAAGCCATCGCTCACGCGAAGGCCGCGCGCGTGCCGATCATCGTGGCGCTGAATAAGATCGATAAACCCAACTCCAACCCCGACCGCGTCAAGCAACAACTTGCCGAACTCGAACTCGTCCCCGATGATTGGGGCGGCAATACGATGGTCATTCCCGTTTCTGCCAAGCAGAAGACGGGAATTGATGATCTGCTCGAAGGCATTTTACTGGTAGCCGATAATACCGACATCCGCGCCAACCCGAAGGGGAAGGTCATCGGCACGGTCATCGAAGCGGAAGTGGATAAATCAAAGGGAACGGTCGTCACACTTCTTGTCCAGAATGGGACGCTGGAGTCTGGCGATATTGTTGTGGCAGGCCGATCTTATGGCCGCATGAAAGCTTTGTCTGATTACAAGGGCAAGCCTGTCAAGAAAGTTGGTCCATCCACGCCGGTGGCAGTGATGGGATTGAACGGCGTTCCCGCGGCGGGCGATGTGTTCCAGGTGGTTGATTCAGAAAAAGAAGCGCGCGCCATTGTCGATGAACGCGCTGATGCCGCCAAGACTGCCGCCAATGTGCAAAAGAAAGTTTCGCTTGAAGACCTGTTTGCCAATTTCAAAGCGGGAGAAGCCAAGGAATTAAACCTGATCGTCAAAGCCGATGTGCAAGGCTCGCTCGAACCGATCATGTCAGAGTTGGCGGAACTCGGCAAAGGCGAGATCGGTGTCAAAGTGCTGTATGCTGAAACGGGCAACATCGGCGAGAACGATGTGATGCTGGCTTCGGCTTCCAAGGCTATTGTCATTGGCTTCAGTGTGCAGGCAGATGTCGCCGCCCGTCGTCTGGCTGAAAAAGAAGGCGTCTCCATCCGCCTGTACGACATCATTTACCGCATGACGGAGGATATCGAAAAAGCCCTCAAGGGTATGCTCGAACCTGTTGTTGTTGAGAAAGTCATCGGACGTGCGACGGTGCTGGCTGTATTCTCCGCATCCAAGCTCGGACGTGTAGCGGGTTGCCGCGTCACCGAAGGCGAGTTGCGCCGAAATGCGAAGGTGCGCTTAATGCGCGGCGCGACCGACATTGTCTTTGAAGGCGAGATGGCATCCTTGCGTCACGAGAAGGAAGATGTGCGCGAAATACGTACCGGCTTTGAATGCGGCGTGGGTTTCAAGAACTTCAACGATATTCAAGTAGGCGACCATCTGCTTTGTTTTGTTTTAGAGACCTCATCGTAGTAAACTGTAGATAGAAATCAAACATGACGTCAGAACTTCGCCTTCAACGTATTGCGGATCGCATCCGCCAGGAACTCTCGGAAATGTTAATTCGAGAGTTAAGCGATCCGCGCTTGAAACTAATTTACGTGACTGATGTTAATGTGGACAAGGAACTCGCTTGGGCGGATATTTACGTCTCGGCCGTCGAAGGAGCATCACGTTCCGAAGAAGTGCTGGCGGGGTTGGAATCTGCCAGCGGCTTCATTCGCCGGACTTTGGCCGGACGCATCGAACTGCGGGTTTTTCCCCGCGTCCGGTTTCACTGGGACCCAACACCCGAGAACGCGGATCACATCGAGAAGGTGTTGGCAGAATTGCGCCAAAAGGGAAATCCCAGTAAGAATTGACGTAACCTTTCGTCAGTTATTTCGACTATACAATGATATGTATAAGAGGGCTCTCAAATACTTATGAATGAATCGGTAAATACTGCAATCAAAATCCAATTGGCGGATGCCAGGAATATTCTGATTGCCTCGCATGTCCGTCCCGATGGCGACGCGGTCGGCTCTTTGCTCGGCCTGGGGCTGGCCTTGCAACACGCAGGCAAGAATGTGCAAATGGTTTTAGCCGATGGCGCGCCTTCCTCTTTCAAACATCTCGAAGGCGTGGAGCAGGTCAGGACCAAAATCGAAGGGACATTCGATACATTCATCACCGTTGATTGCGCCGACTTCAAGCGCACGGGCAAACTGTTTGAATCCATTGGTCAGCCTGACATCAATATTGATCACCACATAACCAACGAAAAATTTGGTAAACTAAACCTGATCGAGGGCGAGGAAGTTGCAACCGCTGCGATCCTGACCAATCATCTTCCCGTCTGGGGATATAAGATCACAAAACCGGTTGCTGCAGCGCTGCTGACTGGCTTGATCACGGATACATTGGGTTTCCGCACATCCAACGTTACGCCCGAGGCGATGCGTCAAGCCGCTACGTTGATGGAGGTTGGCGCGGATATGCCCGAGCTTTACATGCGCGGACTCATCCGCCGTTCGTTCGAAGCAACGCGTTATTGGGGGGCAGGCCTTTCAAATTTGCAACGTAAGGATGGCATGGTCTGGGGCAAGTTAACATTGTCAGATCGCAAAGCTGCTGGTTATTCCGGGAATGATGATGCGGATCTGATCAATGCCATTTCAGCCATTGACGGTTATAAAGTCGGGATGATCTTTGTCGAGCAGGCCGATAATCATGTCAAGATTTCCTGGCGTGCGTTGGAAAACGGCATTGACGTTTCATCGATTGCCCAACGTTTTGGCGGCGGCGGTCATGCGGCGGCGGCAGGCGCGGATGTGGCCGGAACTTTGGATGAAGTAATTACGCGGGCAATCCAAAGTACTAAGGACATGTTAAGCCTTTAGGTCTATAATAACATGACGAAATTAGTCGGAAATTCATCAAAAAGATGAGGAGGAATATCTAATGGATAATCAAGATATGAAAAACGCCATCTCCGGCGTGTTGGTTGTGGATAAGCCGGTTGGTATGACCTCGCACGATGTTGTGCAGGCCATCCGCAACGGCACAGGCCTGCGCCGCGCCGGTCATACCGGCACACTCGACCCGCGCGCTTCGGGCGTGCTGGTTATTCTCGTCGGCCCGGCGGTGCGTTTGAGCGAATTTGTCTCCGCTTCGGATAAACGCTATCAAGCCATCATCCGTCTTGGATCGACGACCGATACGTTTGACGCAGATGGAAAATTCACGCGCTCAGACCAGCCCATCAATGTGACCGAGGAGCAATTTGAAGCGGTACTCAAGACTTTCATTGGCGAGATCGAACAGACTCCGCCCCCGTATTCTGCCGTCAAAGTGCAGGGACGCAAAGCCTACGAGATGGCGCGCCAGGGCGAGGAAGTGGAATTGGAACCGCGTAAAATAACGGTTCATCATTTGGAAGTTTTGGAATGGGCCCCGCCGGAAGTCGTGATCGATGTGCATTGTTCGTCCGGCACGTATGTCCGTTCGCTGGCGAATGACCTCGGCAATCAACTCGGATGCGGCGCGTATCTGGTTGGTCTGCGCCGCACCAAGAGCGGACGCTTCTCTCTGCGCGATGCCACGCCTCTGCGGAAATTACAGGAAGCCTTCACCGCCGGGAACTGGTATCAATATCTCATCCCCGCCGCCGAAGCATTGGGCGAGTGGCCCGCGATTGAACTCAGTCCCGACGAAGTGGAAGATGTGCGGCATGGGCATCGTGTCAAGGCCGCGGAAGATGCCAAGCCGGGCATGGTGCGCGGCGTCAGCACCCAGGGCGAGTTGGTGGCCTTGATGGAATTGAAGGAAGGCGAAGGCGGCGCGCTGGAATATCAACCCAAGAAGGTTTTCTTCTCGTAAATCCATTTGTAGGGGCACAGCGCCGCTGTGCCCCTACAGTCAACATGCAACACATCCATTCCCTCACCGACATTACATTGCCGAATAGCTGGTTGACAATTGGCGTTTATGATGGCGTCCATCGCGGCCACCAGGAGATTGTCCATAAATTAACGGCAGGCGCACATGCAATCGGCGCGTCTGCCGTTGTGCTTACTTTCTCGCCACACCCGGCTACCGTGTTGGCCAAACGCGAAGTCAAGTGCCTGACCACTCCCGATGAGCGCGCGGATTTGCTCTCCGCCCTCGGCGTGGATGTAATCGTCACTCATCCGTTTGATGAGAGCGTTGCGGGTTTGTCAGCGCGGGAATTCATGGCGCGTTTGAAAAAGAATCTGGGCATCAGCCATTTATTGATGGGATATGACTTTGCTTTAGGCAAAGGCCGCGAAGGGAATGCGGCGCGTCTTGCCGAACTTGGACGTGAGATGAATTACACAGTTGAAGTAGTGCAGGCCGTGAGCGATGAAAGCGGAGTCATCTCTTCAACGGAAATCCGCAAGTTGATCGGGCTGGGCGATGTGGCCGAAGCCGCCGGCCTGCTCGGACACAATTACAGTCTGCACGGACTCGTTGTCCACGGAGATGGCCGCGGGCGGAAGATCAACTTTCCGACTGCGAATATTGAATACGCCGATGGCAAACTGATCCCGTCGAATGGGATCTATGCCTGCTGGGCGTGGGTGAACGGCGTCAGGTACGCGTCGGCCGTCAATGTCGGAGTCCGCCCCACGTTCGAGAACGAAGCGGTCCGGCCGCTCGTCGAAGCATTCATCCTGGATTTTGACTCAGATGTTTATGAGCAGGATATCCGGCTCGAATTCGTGGCGCGTCTAAGAGATGAGTTGAGATTTCCATCGGTGGATGCGCTCGTTGAACAGATGCAACGCGACGTGACTTGGGCGCGCGAAATTTTATCAAAGGCGGCTTGAAGCCGCCTTGTTTTTTGTTTGTCTGGACTGTACAATCCCAATAACTAAATTGATGGAGGCGATATGGCACAGGCTGGTTTGCACGGAATAGTTGGCGTGGCGGTACGCAAGTGGATGCCGAAAAAGGAATGGTTGTTGCTGGGCGTCGTGCTGGGCAGTCTATTCCCTGACCTGGACTATATCGCCGTGGCTTTTGCAGTGATGATGCAACAATCCGCTGCGGGATTGCAGTACACGTTTACGCATAGCATCTTTACCATTCTAGTTGTCGTGCTCTTGTTCCATCTGATTTCATTGGCGACGAAGAACAACAAATGGAGTAATTTGGGCCTGGGTTTTGGCATTGGTATTCTTCTGCATATTCTTCTTGACCTGGTGATTTGGTTTAAAGGTGTGGAGTTGTTCTGGCCTTTTCATTACGAGTTGAATTTCTGGAGCTGGTTAGTGGTACCGAATTGGTTGGACATCCTTCTCAGGGCCGGTGAGTTCCTGGCTTTTGGATTGTATTTCACTTTGTTGGCATTTGTCGCTGCCAAGCAGAAGACCAATGAAGATTATGCGCCCAAGTTGCGCAGTTGGGCTAACAGCCAGTATGCGCTGTTTTTTCTTTTTACGTTCCTGTTCTTCTTTCCCCAAAAGAACACGATGGCAATTTATAGTGCGCTGTATCTGCTGGCGTTATTCTTTGCGATCATCATCACTTTGCGGATGAAGCAAACGATTGAACAAAGCACCAATAAATCAAAATAACGCAGGGACGGCCAAATGGCTGCCCTTTCGTTATAATCACATAGACAGCCAAAGGAGATCGAATGCCTGAACAACAGATTTATCTGCTCTCTCCGAAAGAACTCAGCCCCGAAACCATCGCCGTGGCTTTTGCAAAAACGTCGCGCTCGCCCGAATCGTTTCGTGAGATCGCGGCCGAGTTGAATGATGAAAAGTCTGCCAAATTTCATGAGAAGTGGGTGGTCGGATATGGTCATGCCTCGGTGGCGGAACACGCTGTTTTGCATATCGCATTTGAGAATGTTTCGCGGCTTGCCATCGAAAGCATCGAAGGCAACCGTCTAGCCTCATATACTGAAAAATCAACGCGCTATCAAAAATGGGGCACGGATGATTTTTTCGTCCCGGCTGAATTGGATGGACACCCACTGCGCGACGAATACATCGCCACCTGCCGCCTCCTGTTCGGGACTTATAGTGGTTCGCTCGACCCCGTGCGGACTCTCGTCCTCGGCCATTCTCCGCGCCGCGAAAACGAGTCGGATGAAGGCTATGATCGCCGCATCCGCTCACAGTACGTGGACGTATGCCGCTTTATTTTGCCCGCGGCCTCGCTGGCGAACGTCGGCATGACGGCCAATGCGCGCGTGCTGGAAAGCCTGATCCGCAAGATGTTGTCTTCTTCGCTGATGGAAGTAAAACAAATTGGCGAAAAAGTAAAAGAAGTCGCCAAGGCCGAAGTCCCAACGTTGGTGAAGTATGCGGATACTGTTCCGTATTTGATTGAGACGGGCCAGGATATTTCCAAATTCGTAAAACACGAAGCCCGGATCGAGAACCATCATTCTGATAAATGGTGTCATTTGATCGATTACGACAAGGATGGGGAAAAGAAAGTTCTGGCGGCGGTCCTATATCGTTTCGGCGAAATGTCGTATGCCGATGCGCTGGCACACGTCACTGCACATAA
This sequence comes from Chloroflexota bacterium, assembly GCA_021812905.1. The sequence goes on from JAKAMM010000019.1 coordinate 9,446, forward strand.
AAAAGCCGAGCGGACTCAACTGGCGGAACTATTGATGAAACGATTGGGCCGCTATGATGTCCCTTTGCGCGAGTTGGAATATTGCACGTACACGTTTGATCTGGTCATGGATCAGGGCGCGTATGCCGAATTCAAACGCCACCGCATGATGACGCAGACGCCGCAGATACTGACGACGCGGCACGGGTACGCGACTCCGCGTTTGATAACGGACGCCGGCTTCGGGTCCGAGTATGAAGCGGCTATGAATGCCGCGGCGGAAACGTACGAAAAGTTGTATGCCTTCAATCCGCAAGTTGCGCAATATATTGTCCCCAATGGATATAAACGCCGCGTGCTGGCACAATTCAATTTGCGCGAAGCTTATGCTTTCTGTCAATTGCGCTCTGCACCCAACGCCCACTTTTCGATCCGGCGTATTGCTGAACGAGTGTATGAGGAGATTGCGCGCATGCATCCAACCTTGACGAGTTTTATGCAGATGTCTGAAGAAACGTGGCAGGGCGTGGAGAAAAAATATTTTTCTAGCCTGTAAAATAGATTTTATCGGGAATAACGAAAACAAAATATTCATCCACAGATTACACACGCGTGCCTGCGCACGGTGCAGGCAGATTTCGCCGATCTTTTCTTCAATCTGTGTCATCTGCGAAATCTGTGGATTATTTCGAATAAAGTCAAAAATATAAAGCCCCTTTCTAATCCGATGAGCTGGAGAGCGATCAATGCGTCAAGGTGAGATTTCTTCCGAATCAATCTCCCAAATTGTGGTAGGGATTGCTCACATGCACTTGCGCCAGATGCAAGTGTCGCCGCGAAGAACAGCGGCTCGCAAAGACATAATCCTTTTTGTATATCTGCTTCATGTGTCCTGCCCTTAACAACCCATTAACATCGCGATATTTCTTTATGGTATATTCTCTGCAAATGCCTGAAACCATCCTGATCGTAGAAGACGAACCTTCTTTGCAAGAGACCCTTGCATATAATTTAAAAAAAGACGGCTACACTGTCGAAGCGGTCGGTGACGGTCGTTCCGCGCTCGAAGCGGCCCGCCGATTAAGGCCGGACCTCATTGTCCTTGACCTAATGCTTCCCGAAATAGACGGCTTCGAGGTGGCTCGAATCCTGCGTAGGGAGATGACGACTGCCATCCTCATGCTCACGGCGCGCGACGACGAGGTCGACCGCGTGGTCGGCCTCGAGGTCGGTGCGGACGATTACCTGACCAAGCCCTTCTCGATGCGCGAACTGTTGGCGCGCGTTAGAGCCCAATTACGCCGCGAACGCCTGATCCGTGAAGACATGGGCAGGAGCGTTGACTCCCAACCCGCGCACGAGACTTTGAGCTTCGGTAATCTTATTGTCAACCTGACGCGCCGCGAGGTGACTCTCGATGGCAAACCCGTACCGCTCAAACCAAAGGAATACGAGCTGCTCCTTTTTCTGGCCGAACATCGCGGACAAATGCTCTCGCGTGAATTCATTTTGGAGCGTGTTTGGGGCTGGGATTACATCGGCGACAGCCGCACGGTGGATGTGCATGTGCGCTGGCTGCGCCAAAAGGTCGAATCCGATTCATCCAACCCGGTACGCATCGTTACCGTGCGCGGGGGCGGATACAGGTTTGAAGGATAAGTGTCACGTGTCAGGTGTTCCGGTGTCACGCCTTTGAAACCGTGATAGGCTATGACGTTATTACTCTTCGTCTCCCTCATTGTTGCGCTGATCGTTTTGGCGATTGTGGCATGGTTTTACGTTGGCTTACGCCGCCGCCTCGATGAATACGCGCGTGAACTTCGCCGCGCCAAAACAATTGGGTCTTTACCCGAAGATGTGAACAGACTCGAAGATTTGTCGAACGCTGTTAAATCTCTTTTCTTGAATTTCAATCTTCAACTTTCAACTTTGAACGCCGAACATAAACGTCTGGCTGCTGTGCTTGAGCAGATGACAGACGGTGTGCTTATTGCTGATTCAAATGGACAGATCCAATTTGCCAACCCGGCTGCAGAAAAACTATTCGAAAGCCCCAATGCGGTTGGCCGCACGGTTGTCGAGGTCATTCGCCATCACCAACTTGTCGAGACCTGGAAACGCTGCCAGCAGACGAATGAAATCCAAAGCGAGTCTGTGGAACTGCCCGCGCGCCGTCAATTCCTGCAACTGATTGCCATCCCCGATCAACACGCAGGCGGAAGTTTGCTGCTCGTCCAGGATCTGACGCGTGTCCGCCGACTCGAAACCGTACGCCGCGACTTTATCTCGAATATTTCCCATGAACTGCGGACGCCGCTGGCATCGCTCAAAGCGCTGACGGAAACCCTGCAAGACGGCGCTCTTTCGGACCCGGAAGCGGGGCCGCGTTTCCTGGGCCGCATCGCCACCGAAGTCGACGCGCTGACGCAGATGGCGCAGGAACTTCTCGATCTGTCAAAAATCGAATCAGGACAGGTAGCATTAAACCTTGCTCCGGTCTCGTCGAAAAAATTGTTGATGTCCGCCGCCGAGCGGATGAAACTGCAAGCCGAGCGTGCTGGATTAATTTTACAGGTGGTGTGTGATGATGATTTGCCAAACGTTCATGCCGATCAAGCGCGGCTGGAACAAGTGCTGGTCAATCTGATTCACAACGCAGTCAAGTTCACGCGTCCGGATGGGGAGGTGGCTCTTTTAGCGGAGTCCGTTTCGGAGGCGGTGCGATTCGGAGTCAAGGATACCGGCATCGGCATCCCGCTGGATGATGTCCCGCGCGTGTTCGAGCGTTTCTATCGAGTTGACAAGTCCCGCACGGGCAGCGGCACGGGTTTGGGCTTGTCCATTGCGCGGCATATCGTTGAAGCGCACGGCGGAAAAATTTGGGCGGAGAGTGAAGAGGGCAGGGGCAGTACGTTCTATTTCTCCATCCCTGTTGCTTAACAAAATTGTTTACCAGATGTTAACCAGCTCTTAGGCCGTTTTTAAAGGGTTGGGATTAAGATGGAGTGGATGAGAAAGGAGCATTTCATGAACTCGGATATCATTGTTATCGTGTTGACCTTTATTGCAATGCTGATCGTGTGCGGCGTGGACGCTTCACGCAAGCGCCGCGATTATATAAATCATAAGGAAGTGAATGGATAAACATATTCTCGTTACCAACGACGATGGCGTGCTTGCCCCCGGCCTGTTGGCCCTTGCGCAGGAAATGCGCAAATTCGGGCGGGTTAGTATTCTCGCCCCTGACCGCAACTGGTCGGGTGGCGGACATGTGAAAACTCTCGACCGCGCCCTGCGCGTGCGTGAGTATCATCTTGCGGATGGTTCAACGGCTTTCGCCAGCGATGGCGCGCCTTCAGATTGTGTGGCTCTTGCCACACTTGGATATTTCAAAGAGAAGATCGATTTGGTGGTTTCCGGGATCAATGTCGGCGCTAACCTTGGACACGATGTCACTTACTCTGGCACCGTGACCGCCGCCATGGAAGCAGTGATCGCAGGTGTACCCGGTGTTGCGGTCTCGCTGGAAGTTCCGGATGGACATATCGGCGAAATTGATTTCAGTCTGGCGGCTCATGCCGCGGGCCGCGTGGTCCAGCGCGTGATCGAAAACGGCCTGCCGCCTGAAATTCTTTTGAACGTCAATGTGCCTTATCTTATTGCGCGCGATTTGATGCGTGGCTTTCGCGTGACCCGTCAGG
>JAKAMM010000373.1 GCA_021812905.1 Chloroflexota bacterium
AATTCAGGCTCGAAATCGAAGCGGCTGGCATGCAATACCATTCCTTCGATCACTTCGCGCCGAAATACCTTGTAGCCTGTTTCCATATCGCTCAGGATCGTGTCGTATAAAATATTCGTCATGAACGTCAGCATCTTGTTGGCGATCATGTGCCAGAACATTGTCACGCGCCGCGGCCCGCCCAGAAAACGCGAACCATAGACCACATCTGCCGTGCCGTTGATGATCGGCTCAAGCAGGGCGGGATAATCGTGCGGGCTGTACTCAAGATCCGCATCCTGGATCAGAATGGTGTCGCCGCGCGCCGCTTGAAGTCCGGTACGAACCGCCGCGCCTTTGCCCTGATTCCGCTCATGCAGGATGACGCGCAGAGCCGGTGTGCCGTCCATCTTTTTCAGTACGTCGCGGGTGCCGTCTTGGGAGCCGTCATCTATAACGATGATCTCCCATGTTAAAGCGGTGTCCTTAACGCGCTTCAAGATTTCTTCGATATTCTCAACTTCGTTATAGACCGGAATAACCACAGATAGCTTCATAGTCCGGTGATTATAAACGAAAAAAAAGCCGGCATTGTGGACGATGGGCGAGTGTATAACTCTTCAATCGAAATGTGTTTGTCAGGAAACGACCCCGCGCTGCCGTGCTATAATCCGCTTTGTTCGTTGAAAATATCTTTTAATTTCCCCGTCTCAGGAGGGGATGCCGCTTGACCAATCCAACTGTTTCATTTATTCCGCCCCAGATCAACAGCCTCGAAGATACCGGGCTTTCGTCTCTCTGGCTCCAGGACCTTGTGTTGAAGGTCCTGTATTCGCGTGGCTATCTAACTGGTTTTAAGATTGCCGAGGAAATTGCCCTGCCTTTTGCCGGCGTGACGGATCAATTGCTTGTCGCACTCAAGCAGGAAAAATTCATCGAAGTCAGATCGTCGCAAGGCGGGTTGGGTGAAGGCGCCTATACGTATGGCATTACCATTGCAGGAAATGTGCGTGCCCGCGAGGCGCTCGACCGCAGTCAATATGCGGGACAAGCCCCTGTGCCGTTCGAAGCCTACAACGAATCCATTCGCCGCCAAAAGAGCGGTAGACTGACCGTAACAACTCGCACCATGCGGCAAATCCTTTCTCAATTGGTTATTTCGGAATCAACTTTCCAGCGCCTCGGCCCGGCACTCAACTCCGGTACATCCATCTTTATGTACGGCCCGCCTGGTAATGGCAAGACCAGCATCGCGCGCGCTTTCGGCAATCTTGTCCTTAGCCAGACCATGTACATTCCATACGCTCTATACCTCGATGGACAAGTGATTAAAGTTTACGATGCAGTCAGTCATCGTCTGGCTCCTGAAGGAGAAACTAACGGGAGCTCCACGAGTAACCTGCGTTCGAGCACGCGTCGCGATCCGCGTTGGGTCAAGATCCGCCGCCCCTTCATTATTGTCGGCGGAGAACTCACACTGGAGGGTCTCGATCTTGTTTTTGATGACACACATAAATTCTATGAAGCCCCGTTCCAGGTCAAAGCCAATGGCGGCATCCTGCTAATTGATGACTTCGGGCGACAGCAAGTCCGCCCGCGTGACTTGTTGAACCGCTGGATCGTCCCGCTTGAAAATCGTGTTGACTTCCTGCGCCTCCACACCGGACGAAAGGTCGAGGTGCCGTTTGATGTGCTGATCATTTTCTCGACAAATCTCCCGCCAAAGGATCTCGTCGATGAAGCTTTCCTGCGCCGCCTGCGTCACAAGGTAGAGATCGGCGACCCATCCTACGAAGAATACCGCGAGATATTCAAGCGTGTTGCCGCCGATAAAAAGATCGAATATAACGATCAGGGCCTGGCATATCTTTTGCAGGACTGGTACATCAAACGCAACCGCAAGTTGCGCGCCTCGCATCCGCGCGATCTGTGCGACCAGATCATTGACATTTCATCCTATCTGGCCGTCCCGCCGACGATGTCGCGCGAAATGATCGATCGCGCCGGGCAGGCCTATTTTGTAGAAATCTAAATTCATTGCGTTTTGCGCTTTTCGTTTTATTTTCGCAAAACGCAAAACGAGAAACGCAAATCATGCTTACCGATCTCCCTCATCCCATCATCTTCGCTCATCGCGGCGCTTCGGCTCATGCGCCGGAGAATACAATCCCTTCTTTTGAACTTGCCCTCGTCCAAGGCGCAGACGCCATTGAACTGGACGCCAAGCTTACTGCCGATGGGCAGATTGTTGTCCTTCACGATGCGACTGTGGATCGAACTACCGAAGGCGCGGGCCGCCTTGCACAAAAAAACTTGGCTGACCTGCGTTCGCTTGATGCAGGCAGTTTCTTTTCGGAGCAGTTTCGCGGAGTCCAGATTCCAACCCTTGAAGAAGTCTTTGAAGCTGTCGGCAAAAGGATATTCATCAATGTAGAACTGACCAATTATGCCGCGCCGCGCGATGCACTCGTCGAAAAAGTCTGTGCGTTGGTCAAGAAACATGCTTTGGAAAAGAGCGTGATTTTCTCATCATTTCTTCCATCCAATCTCAGGCAGGCGGAGCGATTCCTTCCTGAAGTACCGCGTGGATTATTGGCGCTCGGTGGTTGGATGGGCACTTGGGCGCGCTCTTTCGGTTTTTCATTTGGCGAATATGCCGCATTGCATCCTTATCTGACGGATGTCAACGCGCAACAAGTCAGCCGCGTGCATCGCTTGAAACGCCGCATCCACGTTTGGACGGTGAACCAGCCTGAAGATATCGAGCGACTCAATGCCTGGGGTGTGGACGGCATCTTCACCGATGACCCGCAACTTGCTTTGCAAAAGATCGGGAGGAAATCGTGAATTTTTTTGGGCGCGGGCTCTATTTCAAACGCGCTTTTTTTGCATTCACACTCGCGGTGCTGATCCTGGCTTCATTTGGCAATCCGCTTCAAGCCCAGGCCCAGACCTTTACGCCTCCACCATCCGTCCGTCAATTAT
>JAKAMM010000374.1 GCA_021812905.1 Chloroflexota bacterium
TGTGCGCCAGATCGAAGCACAGGCGCTCAGCCGCTTGCGCCACCCATCCATCCGGCGTAAATTGCGCGACTATCTCAGCGAGTAAAACTTCTTCATACCAAAAGCGACACTTTATGTGTCGCTTTTTTTGTTTTTAGGTACAATTAGCTCGTGTCCCGATATTTTTTCCCGCGTCTGCGCGATGTCGTTTTTGTAATTATCTTTATCGGCGCGCTATTGATCGGTTCACGCATGTTGAACGGCGATTTGGGACGCCATCTCATTGTCGGCAAAATCATCCTCGACACGCATCAAGTCCCGACCCGAGACTTGCTCTCGTTTACGATGGCTGGTCAATCCCGACCGCCCTACGAATGGCTGGCACAAGCTCTATTTGCAATGGTTTATCGCCTGCTGAATTTGGATGGTGTGGTTCTGTCGTCCGCGTTTGTCATCGCCGTAACATTCACATTGGTTTACTCTGATTCCATGCGACGCGCCAACGCGCCGCTCATTGCACTTCTGTTGACGCTTTGGGCCGCGCTCGCATCCAGCCTGCATTGGCTGGCGCGTCCACACATTTTTTCATTTTTATTCTTTGCAATTGGGGTCGGACTGCTTGAACGATTCCGAAAAGGAGAGAAAGTTGCACTGTGGGCTTTCCCGGCCTTGATGCTTATCTGGGCGAATACACACGGCGGATTCATATTCGGTCTGCTGGCATGGCTGGCTTATCTTGCGGGATGGAGTTGGGAATATTTCCACCAGTCTGCTACACTGAAAACCGGCAAACAATTTCTGCTCATCGGCGGCATGTCTCTGTTTTCAACGATCATCACGCCCGACCTGCGGCATAACTGGAATGCCGTCCTAAACAACAACAGTTCATACATCCTCAGCCATACAGTGGAAACCATGCCACCCGATTTTCACTTGCCCGGCCTTTGGCCCTTCGCCGAGCTATTGGCGGTTGTTATTATTCTTGGGATCGCAAAAGCAAAATCCATCAGTCTCAGCCATGTCTTCCTTTTAGCCGGGTTGGCTTTGATGAGTTCCATTTTTGCACGCAACATCCCATTTTTTGCCATCGCGTCTGTGCCCATATTAGCCGATTGGGTCAAACAAATTTTTGCCAAGTTTAATTATTGGCTCAAACTCGAAGATGCATTCTCCACCATTGAAAAGGGCCTGCGCGGTTTTCTCTGGCCGCTGGTTATCTCATTCGTAACCATTGGCCTGTTTGTTTATCATAGTGCTCAAACACAAACGTCAATCTATCATTTCGACACACAAACGCTTCCGGTTCAGGCGGCAGATTGGCTGGAAGCTCATCCCCAACCAGGCAACATGTTCAACGATTTTAACTGGGGCGGATATTTGCTGTTCAGGTTTTGGCCAGCTCAACGCGTATTCATCGACAGTCAAAGTGATTTCTACGGCGAGGAATTCACGCGTCAATACGAGCAGATTTTTAACGGCAAAAAAGACTGGGATGCGAAATTAAATCAATATAACGTGAGCCAGATCATCGTCCCGCGCGAAACGGGGCTGGCGCTAGCTGCAAAACAAAGCACAAACTGGAAAATCGCGTACGAAGATAACATCACGATCATATTGGTTAAAAAATGAAGCGGAATTAAATCCACAAAAAGTCAATCAAATGAATTCAACCAAAAACAACTTTATCCAGAACTTCATGAATCACCAAAAAGCCATCTTCTTTGGCCTGCTTTTCCTTGCATTCATTATCAGACTTCTTGGAATTATTTCCCGGCCTCTTTGGTACGATGAGGCATTTTCGGTTCTGTTTTCAGAGAAGGGCCTTGCGGCCATGTTGAAAGGCACGCTCACACAAACAGGCGCGGGTTCGGCGGATATTCATCCGCTGGGATATTACAGCTTGCTGTGGCTATGGATGAAGTTTTTTGGGGAGTCGCTCGTTGCCATACGAGTCTTTTCCATACTAGCTGGATTAGGAACAATATGCGCAATCTATCTTTTGACGCTTGAATTGTTCAGCGTCAAGACAGCCCACGTTGCGGCGTTCTTCGCGGCGTTATCCCCCTTTCAAGTCCACTACTCACAAGAAATTCGGATGTACGCCTTTCTTGCATTTTGGCTGGCTTTGGCTACATACACCTATTGGCGCGCTACTCGATCTAAGCGCTGGTGGTGGTGGATAGGCTTTGCCATCTTTGCGGCGCTGGCGCAATACACTCACAATCTGGCGGCCTTCTATTTGACAGCTTTGGCCTTATGGCCTCTGATCATAAGAGATTGGCAATCTTTGAAAGCGGTCGTTGTGGCGGGGATTCTGGCGATATTATTTTACCTGCCGTGGCTGATCCATCTGCCTGCTCAATTCGCAAAAGTAGACCAGGCTTATTGGGTAGATAAGCCCGGCTTATATCGGCTCTTCACATTATTACTGTACTTTGTCACCAATCTACCCCTGCCAAATTCCTGGCTCATGTTGGGATTATTTATCGCGCTGCTCGCGATTGCAATCGCATTGTGGCAAACGATACGCGCCGCGCGCCAAAAACAAGCAGATATTCAACCGGGACTCTGGATGCTCTACCTAACCTTTACGCCGCCGATCCTGTTATTCCTATTCTCGCAATGGAAGTCAGTCTATCTTGAAAGAGCCTTGCTGCCTTCTGGGGCAATTTTCTGCATCTGGCTGGCTTGGGCCTTGACCGAGACAAAACTTCCGCGACCAATCCAATTGGTCACAGCGGTGTTACTCTTAACAGGTTTTGGTATGGGATTGTACGAGCATCTCACTTATACAGGGTTTCCTTACGGCCCCTACCAAGTCATGACCGCAAATCTGAAAACCAGACAGCAGCCAGGCGATGTCATTATCCATTCAAGCAAATTATCCATGTTGCCATCTGTATATTACGACCGTGGTCTGGCGCAGACATACGTGAGCGATCCGCCGGGAAGCAATGTGGACACGCTCGCTCCAGCAACGCAAC
>JAKAMM010000020.1 GCA_021812905.1 Chloroflexota bacterium
GATATAGTCAATGCTTTGGTTGAAGGTTCCAAGTTGAAGGTTGAAGGAAAACCTGGAACTTTCCAACCTTCCAACCTTCCAACTGTGATCGGCGGACGCTACGGCCTTTCATCCAAGGAATTCACACCCGCCATGCTTAAGGCAACATTGGATGAATTGAAGAAGACCGATCCAAAAAATCATTTCACCGTCGGCATCAACGATGATCTCAGCCACACCAGCCTCGACGTTGATGCTTCATTCTCGATTGAGCCTGACGAGACGGTGCGCTGTGTTTTCTTCGGCCTCGGCTCGGATGGAACGGTCGGCGCCAATAAAAATTCGATCAAGATCATCGGTGAAGAGACCGAGAATTACGCTCAGGGCTATTTCTACTACGACTCCAAAAAATCCGGTACAGTGACCGTCTCGCATCTGCGCTTCGGCCCCAAACCGATCCTGGCTCCGTATTTGATCGGCGCAGGACAGGCCAATTTTGTAGCCTGCCATCAATATTCCTTCCTCGAGCGCGTGGACATGCTCAAGTATGCCAAGCAAGGCGGCGTATTCCTGCTCAATAGTTTGTATGGTCCTGATGATGTTTGGGATAAACTGCCGCGCGAAGTCCAGAAAGATATCGTCGAGAAGAAATTAAAGTTCTACGTCATCAACGGTTACGATGTGGCCGAAAAAGCCGGCATGGGTGGACGCATGAACACCATCATGCAGACGGCCTTCTTCGCCATCAGCGGCGTCCTGCCGCGCGAACAGGCCATTGCCGAGATCAAACACGCCATCGAGAAAACTTATGGCAAACGCGGCGAAGCCGTCGTTAAGAAAAATTTCGAAGCGGTTGATCGGACTCTGGAGAATCTTTACGAGGTCAAGGTTCCAGCCACGATAAGCTCAAAGGTGACGCGCCGCCTTCCCGTCCCGAATGAAGCGCCGGAATTTGTCCGTAACGTGCTTGGACAAATGATCGCCTTCGACGGCGACAGCATCTCCGTCAGCGCGCTTCCGGCAGACGGCACATATCCATCCGGCACAACGCAATGGGAGAAACGCAACTTGGCTTTGGATATTCCGGTTTGGGAAGAAGATATTTGCATCCAGTGCGGCAAGTGTGTGATGGTTTGCCCGCACGCGGTCATTCGACATAAAGTATATGACAAGCAATTGCTGAATGGCGCGCCGGAAACGTTCAAGCACATGGAAAGCAAGTTCAAGGAATTCCCCGGCATGGCTTACACGGTGCAGATTTCGCCGGAGGATTGCACGGGCTGTACCTTGTGCGTGGAAGTTTGCCCGGTCAAGGATAAGACTCAGGTTGGGCGCAAGGCGCTGAACATGGCGCCGCAACCGGCTCTGCGCGAGGCTGAAAGCAAGAACTGGGATTTCTTTATGAGCATCCCCGATCTGGATCGCAAACTGGTCAATCCTTCGACGATCAAGAATTCGCAACTGCTGCGCCCGCTGTTTGAGTTCAGCGGTGCATGTGCCGGATGCGGCGAAACGCCATACGTCAAGCTGGTCTCGCAATTATTCGGCGACCGCGCCATCGTCGCCAACGCGACCGGATGCTCATCCATTTACGGCGGCAACCTCCCCACCACTCCATGGGCTGTTGACAACAACGGACGCGGCCCGGCCTGGACAAACTCGCTGTTTGAAGACAATGCCGAATTCGGTCTCGGCATGAGACTCACGCTCGACAAACAAAATGAATATGCACGCGAATTAATGACAAGCTTTGAAACGGAACTCAGCACCGAATTGGTTACTGCCATTTTGCACGCCGATCAATCCACCGAAGCAGGCATCGAGGAACAGCGCGTCCGCGTGGCGGAACTCAAGAAAAAACTCGGCACATCGAAAGATTCACGCGCCAAAGATTTGATCAGCGTGGCCGACAGCCTCGTCAAGAAATCCGTGTGGATCATTGGCGGTGACGGCTGGGCATACGACATCGGCTACGGCGGTCTCGATCATGTGCTCGCTTCGGGACGCAACGTCAACGTGCTGGTGCTCGATACTGAGGTTTATTCCAACACCGGCGGACAGGCGAGCAAGTCCACGCCGCGCGCGGCGGTTGCAAAATTTGCAACGGCTGGCAAAGGCCTGCCCAAGAAAGATTTGGGCTTGATCGCAATGGCGTACGGATACGTCTACGTGGCGCGCGTTGCGATGGGCTTCAACGATCAGCAGACCCTCAAGGCCATACTTGAAGCCGAAGCCTACGACGGCCCGTCGCTGATCATCGCCTATAGTCACTGCATTGCGCACGGATACGACATGGCTCACGGCCTCGAACAGCAGAAGTTGGCCGTTCAATCCGGTTCGTGGCCCATCTATCGTTACGATCCGCGCCTGGCAGATGAGGGCAAGAATCCGCTCGTCATCGAACAGAAAGAGCCGAGCATCCCAGTCTCGCAATATGCCTACAACGAAACCCGTTACAAGATGCTGACTCAAATGGATGAAGAACACGCTGAGAAATTAATGAAGGAAGCCCAGCACGATGCAAAATCCCGCTGGACGCTCTACCAGCAAATGGCATCCATCCACTACGACGCCAACAAAAACGGCGACGGAGAATAGGCATGACGGATCTTTCCACGACTTATCTTGGACTCCATTTAAAAAATCCGCTCGTGGCTTCGGCCTCGCCCATTTCCAAAAAGGTCGAGCGCGTCAAACGTCTCGAAGAAGCGGGCATTGCCGCCATCGTGATGTACTCTCTCTTCGAAGAGCAGATCATCCACGAAAGTCTTGAACTCGATCATTACCTGACGCGTGGCACAGATTCTTACGCTGAGGCCATGAGCTATCTGCCAGATTCGGGCACATACACCCTTCTGCCCGATAAATATCTGGCAAAAGTAGCTGAGCTTAAAAAAGCTGTCAACATTCCTGTTATAGGAAGTTTGAATGGCGTATCCAAAGGTGGATGGGTGCGTTACGCCCGCCTCATTCAGGAGGCCGGAGCGGACGCCCTTGAATTGAACCTTTACTACATCCCAACCGATCCCGCCATCACCTCGCAAGAACTGGAAGATACCCAGGTTGATCTGGTTGCAGACATAAAATCCTCGATCAAGATTCCGTTGGCAGTGAAGTTGAGTCCATTCTACACATCTCTCCCGAACTTTGCACATCGGCTTGCCGAAGCAGGCGTAGACGGGCTGGTACTTTTCAATCGCTTCTATCAACCAGATTTTGATCTGGAAGAATTGACGATAGCTCACACACTTGAATTAAGCACATCCAGCGACTTGCGCCTGCCCCTGCGCTGGATCTCTATCCTGCACGGCAATTTGGATGTGGATTTTGCGCTGACCAGCGGAGTCCACACCGCTACCGATGTACTCAAATCCATGATGTCCGGAGCAAACGTGGCCATGATGGCGTCCGAGTTGTTGCACTACGGCATTGAGCGCGTACCGGCCATTCTCGCAGATCTGCAAACATGGATGGAAGTGCATCAATACGAATCGATCCAACAAATGCAGGGAAGCATGAGCCAGAGGTCCGTTGCAGAACCTGCGGCGTTCGAACGGGCAAATTACATGAAGGTGCTGAGTTCATTTAGAGACCTGCCGTAGATATTTCTTCATCATGAATCAAAAAATCCTCCGTTTATGCGGATGATTTTTTATCTTTCAGGACTTTCGCTTGATTGGGCAGCCTTTCTGATAGACCAGCCCAAATAACAATTTCTGCTTCGTGTTATCGAGTGCTCCTTTGCGGCCTGCGCCAGTTTTCCTCTTTCGGCTTTTACCCGTCATGGTTCGTGCCGCAGGATACTTTTTCAAATATGCATTCGTTCGAATGCAGGCAACAGACTTTCAAATTCATCCGGTGTCAGAGTTGTGAGTGTTGTCTCCGCCACTTGGGGGAGAATTCAAATCTAATTGGGAATCTGCACGAATACAGTCACCACCTGCAGATCAAAGTGCGTTCCTGATGAGGTACGGAACTTTATTCCGTTGCCACCTGATTTTTACCGCCCTGTTTGGAAGAGTACAACACATCGTCGGCGCGTTTGAGCCAATCCTCAGGTGATTCCTGCAGACGATACTCCGCCACGCCAAAACTGGCTGTGATCCTGCCGACGTGCTCGAGCGGGTGGGCGGCAATAGCTTGCCGCAGGCGCTCAGCCAATCCGCGCGCTTGAGCCGAGTCCGTTTGCGGCGCGACGATGAGAAACTCGTCGCCACCCCAACGCCCCAGCACGTCGGGGATGCGTAAGAGTCCCCGGACGGTGCGGGCAACTTCTTTGAGCACGTAATCACCTGCGGCATGTCCGTAGGTGTCGTTCACCCGTTTAAAATCATCCAGATCGAACATGATAATCGCAAGTGGCTGGCGATGCCGCGTTGCCCGGTTGCTCTCGCGGATGATCGTCTCGTCGAGTTCGCGCCGGTTGGCAATTTGGATGAGGCTGTCGGTGTGTGCCAGATGCGTCATCGTCTCTGCCAATGTGCGCACTCGAACGTAATGCTCGTCCAAGTGCACGCTCACTATCACCAGGACGATGTACGCGGCGTTCGCCAGATAGAAGCGGCCCAGCGGATAGAGGCCCGCCACATCCCCACTCGACTGCCACTCCATTATGCTGTACATTAGCCCCAGAATCACAGTCGCCGCAAAGAAGACAAGCGAGCTGACCAACAAACGGCGGGGGCTTCTAAAAAGAAACGCCAGGATGTAAACGAGCGGGACCCAATAGAGCAGGTCGGAGAACGCTGCCAGATGGTTGGGGTTAAGGGCAGTTTCCGGCTCATAAAATTTCCCCAGCAGACTGAGGGCAGTTATCGCAAAGAGCGATAATTCGATCCAGACCAACGAGACCCAATTTCGCCATAGGACGATGAACAATCCCAGGCACAGGGCAGCTAAAATCGGGAAGAAATCCCGGTCGAAGGTCGTGGCTGTCCCGGCGTAGGTCTTGAACGCCAAGCCGGTAAGGAGGATAAACAGACCGACGATCAGTACCCACAAGTAGATGCGACGCTCGAGCGCGCGCAGCGCCTCGACACTTTCAGTTGGTTTATTATTTTCATGCATCGCGTGAAGTTTGCTCCATCAACCGCAAGAACACAGGTCCCACATTCGGATCAAAGTGCGTTCCCGAAAGTGATTGAATGTGTTCGCGTACCTTCTCTTCGTCCCACGCTTTGCGATACGGACGGTCCGAACGCAGCGCGTCCCACACAACCGCGACGCGCAGAGGCGCGCCACCACCAGAATTAAAATCCCATCCTGGGCCGCTTCAGACAGGCGGCGGTAACGAAACTCTGAATCTTTCAGGGATGGTTTGGTTAACGTCTCCACTTTCATGGCTCTACTCTTCATAGAGAGTCAGATGCCTTTCTTGTGCTAACCAGCCACGCACCTCGAACGCACGAATAAATGGACTGATACCTAATTCTATTACAAACCATCCCCAGTTACATCCATCAGCCGGAGGTTAGATACGAGGCCGCTTGGGGGAAATTCTAAACGTCAAGGAACAGCGCAGAACGCAGTATATGGGTTACCGTTTCCATACAGCCTATCAGTCTTCAGGAATATGATCAGTTGTCCCACTTTAAAGCGCATTAGAAAAACGCCTTTAGTCGTTTGATTATAGCAAAGCGACTAAAGGCATAATACAAAAAAGATGATCATTAAGTTGGGAAGCAGCTTTCTGAAAAATTATTTCAATTCAGATGCGCAGTTGGGACAGCGGGTGGCTTTGATGGCTATGGTGGTAAGGCAAGACGGGCATAAACTTGGTTTTTTAGCAATGCGGCTACGGATTTTCGCTGTCAAGCGAAAGTCCTGCCTTTTCAATAAAGCTGGGGCGTGAGGTGTTTTGCGGGCGAACCCGCCCAAACACCTCACGCCCCCCTTCTTTTTGAGGAGATATGGATTTTTTATAAATGCAGACGGTACAGGGCTATTCTTGAACAGGAGCGACAGGCGCATTTTTGCGCTGGCGAAAGGTAATGCGGCCGCGGGTAAGATCATAGGGTGACATTTCCACGGCCACATGATCTCCCAACAAAATACGAATATAATACTTGCGCATCTTGCCGGAAAGATATGCCAGAACTACGTGGCCGTTTTCAAGCTTAACACGGAACTGTGTCCCGGGCAAAGCCTCGATCACAACGCCATCTGCACGAATTTTGTCTTCCTCTTTAGCCATACATATCTCCTGTATTCTTACTCAGTCTCCTTGGTAAAGGAGCGCCGCTTAATACGGCGGATTGCTTTCTTCTTCTCCATGCGCCGCTGTTCGCTCTTGGAGACGAACCAGCGCTTGCGGCGAACCGTGCTCAAGATGCCGCTCTTGACGATTTTCTTACGAAAACGCTTAAGCAAACTATCCTGGCCTTCGCCAGAACGTAAAACAACCATTGCCATTTAAGATTCACCTCCTTCCAAATGTAGAATGAGCAAATAAAAAAAACTCAGCCGATATACAGACTCGGCTGAGGGACGTGTAAAAAAAGAATAAGCAAGAAGACCCTACGATCAAAACGCTTCACACTCCTCGAATTGTCAACCAGAGAAATAAATTTCTCAACCGAACCAGCGGACGAGATTATACACGATTCAAGAAAGATTGCACAGGCTTTTCAGCCGAATGTCAAAAGCTCGATAGTTGTATTTTGAAAGCCGACCGACTTCGGTTACAGAAAACACGATCTAAAAGTGACAAACCTGGCTTTTTCGAACAAAAAATGTGTGATTCTGCTGTTTTGACCAGTATCGCGAGACAGAGTTAGTTCCATAATACAACACTCGAGCAAATTAAAGACTTTGAATATTTATATATCAACAGCCTACTCGTGATCAAATTTCCTTGGAAATTGGTCCAGTTAAAATACCATTTTTGAGAAAAGCCTTCAATATCATCCTGTTTTCCTTTACCGAACAAGAAAAACCAGTAATATTGTGTGTATCCCTGCCCGTGCGGCTATTTTGGCGATCCGATCAAGCCATGTACCTGCGCTCCTTCGACTGTGACGAAATACCAAAAGCGAATCTCCAAACCTTTGCTTGGCCGTATTGACATTCACATCGAAGTGCCGCGTGTGGATTACGAGAACTTGAGCGGGAATAGGGCGGACGAATCATCCGAGACCATTCGTAAACGGGTGCAAACAGCCAGAAATATTCAAAACACCCGATTTACGAATCCCGACTCCTGAATATCGAATAACGGCTCTTCCAGCGACACTGTTTGCAACGCCGATATGCGCGTCGGGGAGATTCGGCAATTTTGGCGGTTACAGGACGATGGCCAGAGCCTGATGCGCTCAGCAATGACGCGACTCAATCTATCGGCCCGTGGGTATCATCGTGCCTTGGGAGTAGCTCGCACGATTGCTGATCTGGCGGGGAGCGAGGAGATCCAGTCCGTACACCTTACAGAGGCATTGCAGTATCGGCCGAAGATTGTGATGGGATGTCCCACCTTGTCAGTTGATGGGAACGCCCGTTTTACCTTTCCTTCAACAACCAGCTTTTGCGTGAGCAGTTACGTTATTATTACAGATCATAAAACGTTATTTCAAGAAGCAGTGAATCCAATGGCACTAAAGAAGTCCGCACCCTAAAAACAGAGTGCGGACTTCAATTTACCTTTCACCCGGAACTACCGATCTCTATTTCACGGCACAACCGCAAAGTGATTCTTCAAAGTGTAATGGATATAGTTCTGCCACAGCGGAATGATATTCCCTTGATTATAGTCATGGTCGGAGAATGTTTGAAAAATCACCCGTCCACCATAGCAGGTGGCAAGCGTTCCTTCATCGCCTCTCTTCGAAGAAAGGCCTGCCAGCATGGTTGCATCGCCCGAGCCCGCAATCATGATCTCATCCCCGGAGCCATTCGCCCAATAACGGTTATAGTGCAGGAGCGGAAGCACCTGATTAGGTTCATTAAAGATGGGATGTGTGGGATCCCACCAGTAGATTGAATCAGCGAGGTCATAAGCCTTTCGATACTTGATGCCGCATCCGCTCAGTATCTTGGCGATCGGGCCGTTCGCCTCGCGCTGCAGATACCATACCTCGGCAATCAGAGCAGCTTTATCGCGCGTCAGACGCGTATTGATCACATCCCAGAACTCGCCGGAGACTATATCTTTGTCCTCCGCCCCAACGATGATCAGATCATACTTGACACCCGAATCGAGATATTCCATGAAATGCCCGCTATAGGAACCGGTCTGGGTATATTTCAATCCCATTCCATCCAAGGCATCCTGGATCCACATGCCAATGCCGCGCTCGTCTGTGTTCTCGTAAACCAAAATCTTGGCCGACTTTATCCGGGCTTCGACATCCTGCGTAGGCGTTGGTTGGATCACGGTGGCAGCAGGCAGGGGTGGAATGGTCGGCTGAACAACAACGGTCTGCTGGATAACAACTGGCGGCTGAGGCGTAGCTTGCGGCTGTATGTTGAGCGCGGCCTGTGTCAACTGAAGAGACATGGCCGTTGCTTGTAGCTCGAGCGCAGCTTTGGTAGAGTCAAAGGCAGGTGGATTGGTCGGAACCGTCCCCGTTACAATGCAGGCCAATAGAACCGCCGCAACTGCCAACCAAAGGAATGTCGTCCCCCGGCTTCCAAATCTTGATGACATAGTGCCTCCCGTTTAGTTCATGAGCGCATCAACAATTCGTGGCTCTATTTACATTATATACTAGATCGGATGTGCATAATATCCCCATCTTTGACGGGATATTCCTTGCCCTCCAATCGTAGTTTGCCTTTTGCCTTCGCTTCATTCATGGACCCGAGGCTGATGAGGTCCTCATAGGCCACCACCTCGGCCCGAACGAATCCACGTTGAAGATCGGTGTGGATGGCTCCCGCCGCTTCCTGAGCCGAGGCGCCGCGATCCACCGTCCACGCGCGGACTTCGTCTTCGCCAACGGTGAAAAAGGATTGGATCTGAAGCAGGTCATAAGAAAGATTAATCATCTTGCTCAGGCTTAATTCCTGAATGCCATATTCCTGCATAAAGACCGCCGCATCTTCAGGAGGCAGTTGAGCGATCTCCATTTCAAGTTTGCCCATCAAGGCAACAGACGGATGATCGAGTTCAGCCACAGGCGCGGACTGCCCTTCGCCCATGTTGAAAACAGTCAGGATGCGTTTGCGAGTCAGCAAACCAAAGGATGCAAGTTCGCGCGCTTCGTCGGCGGCGAATTCCAATTTGCGAAGCGGCGTGCCAGCATTGAGGGCTTCATGCAAACGTGTGAACAAAACCGTCTGGCGTTCGTTGAGGACTTTATCCGTGCCGCCTTTTCTGCGCTCTTCGACCAGCTTTTCCAATTTGCGTTCGACAGTGATCAAGTCATTGAGCATAAGTTCGCCCAGCATCATGTCAACATCACGGACGGCGTTTACATTCCCGGATGGATGCGGCACATTATCGTTGGCGAAGCCGCGCACGACCAGGAGAAAGCCGTCCATCTGGGCGAGTTGATTCAGCAGTTGCCCGGAAATGCCGCTTTTGGCGGCTCCCGTTTCAAGTCCGGCAATGTCCGCGTACGTCACTTTGGCATAGATGGTTTTCTTCGGTTTGAACATGCCAGAGAGTTTGGTCACGCGCGGGTCGGGCACATCCACAACTGCGGTGTGAATCTCGATACGTCCGGCGCTGGCGGTGGTGGGTGTGTTGCCGCGCGTCAACGCGTTGAAGATGGTAGTCTTGCCTGATTGGGGGAGTCCGATAATTCCTAGTTTCATCTTGACCTTAAGGTTAGGGTTGGTTATACTCTGCCTGCAAGTAAGCCGGAGTGGCGGAACTGGCAGACGCGCACGACTCAAAATCGTGTTCCTTCGGGATTGAGGGTTCGATTCCCTCCTTCGGCATTATACCAGTACGATCAATATTTCCACCGCGGGCACTCGCCCGCTTTGCCTCTAGCGCGAGACTGCCCATTAGCAGTTTCGCGTTTTATTTTTTGAAAGGAGCGCTGGATGAAACTCTATTTTATCTTTCTACTGATAGATGGGCTGATCTTGCTAACGTATCCTTTTCTGTATGTCGCCAACAAAGTACGCCGCGTTATAAAACTCAGACAGTAATTGAAACATCACTCACACGGAGGCCTCCAATGTCTGCAACAACGAACGATATTCTGGCTGTCATCATGGGCGGTGGACGCGGCGCCCGCTTGTATCCTCTGACGAAAACGCGCTCCAAGCCTGCCGTGCCAATTGCAGGTCAATACCGTTTGATCGATATTCCCATTAGCAATTGCATCAACTCCGAGATTTACCGCGTCGCGATTTTGACGCAGTTCAATTCAGTTTCCCTTCACCGACACATTACCCAAACCTATAACTTCGATGCGTTCCACCCCGGCTGGGTGCAGATCTGGGCCGCCGAGCAAACACTGCAATCTGCGGACTGGTATCAAGGCACAGCGGACGCCGTTCGCAAACAATTGTTTGAAATCCAATCCACAGGCGCAGAGCATATTATGATTCTGGCGGGCGATCATCTTTATCGCATGGATTATGCTGAAATGGCCGAATATCATTGGAAGAATGATGCCGATTTAACGGTGGCCGTTCACCCGGTTCCGCGCGAAGAGGCGCCCCGTCTGGGTATTTTGAAATGCGAATCGGATGGCCGAATTTCCGATTTCGTGGAAAAGCCGCAGGACCGGGAAACTCAAGATAGATTTATCAGCCGGGACGATCCTGAGCGTCCCTTCCTTGGCTCGATGGGCATTTATCTTTTCAATACAAAAGTTTTGATTGATCTGCTGACTTATCATCCCAGCCATGATGATTTTGGCATTAATATCATTCCTGAGGCTGTCCACTCACACAAAGTATACGGCTTTGATTTTGATGGATACTGGCGCGATATTGGAACCATCCGCTCTTTTTATGAAATAAATCTGGAAATGGCGTCTTCCAGTCCGCCGTTTAATTTCTATGATCCCAAATTCCCGATCTATACTCATGTCCGCTACCTGCCTGGGAGTGTCATAAATAACAGCCAATTAAAGGATGTTCTCCTGTGTAATGGTTGCCGCATCCAAAAAGCCAAGATCACTCATTCGGTAATCGGTGTCCGCAGTCAGATTGCGGCCGGAACCCAAATCAAAGACAGTATTCTGATGGGGGCGGATTATTATGATCCGGGAAGGCGTCCATCCTCAATTCCAACAGGCGTCGGTCCCAATTGTGATATTGAAGGCGCGATCCTGGATAAGAATGTTCGCATCGCTGAGGGTGTGGTGATCCGGCCATTCCCGCGCGGCACGGAAATTGACGCTGAGAAATGGTTTGTCCGCGATGGCGTGGTGGTAATTCCGAAGAATACCGAGATCCAGGCCGGTGCGCACATCGGTCCCGAATGATTTCGGTTAAGAATTTTGAGTATTTATTTACTTGACATCTGCCTGCCATGAGAATACACTCAATTTTGGTTGGGGAGTAGCCGCCTGCGCTCCTTAATTGCAGGATGGATTGTCGTCATATCATTGGTCGAAAGGCCATCGGCATTCCATGCGCTTCCAAGCGTTGGCAAGACCACCACGAATATTCGTGGTGGTCTTTTTTCTTCACCCACTTCTTTAGCGGAGATTTTAATGTCGACTGAACTAAAAATAGGAAATATCGGAAGCATCGAGCAAAAAGGCTGGCATGCATTGGGCACAGAGGATGTTCTGCGCGATCTCGAGGCGCATGATAATGGTTTATCTTCCGAAGAGGCCGCACAACGTTTACACCAATACGGACACAATCAATTACATGAAGCCCCGCGTCCGGGCCTGCTGGCAACGCTCTGGGACCAGCTAAATAATTTTGTCGTGATCTTGTTGATCGTAGCCTCCATTATTTCAGCGTTACTTGGCGAATGGGTGGATGCCTCAGCTATTCTGGCAATCGTTATACTGAATACATTGTTGGGCATTATTCAGGAACGACGAGCCGAAGAAGCATTGGCCGCATTGAAACGGCTGGCAGCACCTGATGCACAGGTTTTACGCAACGGACATCGCACGACTGTCCCTTCGCGAAATCTTGTGCCTGGTGATATTGTTTTCCTAGAAGCCGGAAACTATGTTCCCGCAGATTTGCGCCTGCTGGAAGCCGTCAACTTGCGCGTCGAAGAGGCCTCGCTCACAGGCGAGTCCCTGCCGGTGCAGAAGAACGCGGCCACAGTCCTGGGAAGAAGCGTTCCGCTCGGCGACCGAAAGAACACCGCTTTCATGGGCACTCTCGTCGCATACGGGCGCGGACGCGGCGTCGTCACCAGCACCGGGATGCACACCCAATTAGGTCTGATCGCCCGCATGTTGGAAAACGTGGAAACCGAAGAAACGCCCTTGCAGCGTCGTCTCGATCAATTGGGGCAAACGCTCAGCATCGGGGCTTTGTTCCTGGTGGCGGTTGTATTCGTTGTTGCCTTGATCAATTACACCAACATCGGGAACCTGTTCTTAAACCCTCTCGCTTATATAAAAGAAAACCTGAAAGAAATCACGGATGTATTTATTATCGCCATCAGCCTGGCCATCGCGGCAGTGCCTGAAGGACTCCCCGCCGTTGTGACAATCAGCCTGGCGCTTGGGATGCGCGAAATGATCCGCCGCCACGCGCTAATCCGCAAGCTGGCTTCCGTTGAGACGCTTGGATCGGCGACTGTGATCTGTTCCGATAAAACCGGCACGTTGACGCAGAACGAAATGACGGTCACACGCTTGTGGACGGATGGAAAATTCATTGAAGTAACCGGCACGGGTTATGTTCCGCAAGGCGAATTTACGATCGAGCAAAGGCCTATTGAGATTGCCAATTATCCCGCTGCGCTGACATCCCTCTGGCTGGGCGTCTTGAACAATGACTCACAACTTGAAGTCACCGGCGCAAGCGACATGCAACAGACTTATCGCGTGGTCGGCGACCCGACCGAAGGAGCCTTGATTGTCGCTGCTGCCAAGGCGGGCGTTTTGCACGTTGATATTAATGATGCCTATCCTCGCGAAAACGAAATACCATTCGACTCAGAACGCAAGCGCATGGTCACAGTCCACGATGTGCGCAATCCAAAACCCGAAGATCCTTCGCCATTTTACGATAAAA
>JAKAMM010000375.1 GCA_021812905.1 Chloroflexota bacterium
AAACAATGAGCGGAGCAATTGCCAAGGCAGGCAGAAAATTTCCGACGCGGATTTTTTTGATCTCCAGCAGACTGCTGATCGCCAGTCCGACCAGGATCACGCCGCCGGTGGCTGTTAATTCATCAATCATCGAGTCGATCACGGCTTTCATGGCAGGATCAGCCATTGCGTTGGTCATGCTCACATTCAATTGCATGGCGATAAAGCTGATGCCTCCTTGAAAGATCAGGATAACGATGGAAGAAAATAGCACTCCCATGCCTAAAGAAGAAGATAATGCCAGTGATGTGAAACCATCCAACACCGATTTCACAGCCAGCAGACTGTAATCGCCTCGCAAGCCATCCTGGATGGAGCCGAGGATGGTCATTGGACCGATACAAAAAAGCAGGGACGCCGTCAGGAAGCCGCGCACGAATTTGCTGGAGCCAACTTCAGCATTCGATTTGGCAAATCGCTTTTCGAGAATTTGGCCGAGGGATTGCAGACCGTCTTCAATTCTCCACCATTCACCCAGCAGGATTCCAATTAACAATGCGCCCAATACGATCAATGGATTTCCAGTCTTGAGGAACATTTGCAGTCCCATCGCCGCAGTGAAGAGTCCCATACCGGCTATGACGGTTGACTTCAACTGTTCGGGAATGTGCGCGCCGAACAACATGCCTAACGTACTGCCAAGAATTACGGTGATGATATTGAGGATTGTGCCTGTCAAATGAAACTCCTATGATTTCCTGTAGGTCACGCATTCCTCTTCGAGGACTTCGCAAGCATGAGCTACTCTTTTGCTTTTGATGTTGCTTTTCCTGCGGCTTGATTTTCAACCAGTTCCAACACGAACAATAATGAAGACAATCGATTGAGATATTGTTGCAGAGCCGGATTCTTGATCTCTGCGCGGTCGAACAGTTCGACGACGCGGCGTTCGGCGCGGCGGACAACTGCGCGCCCCAGCGAAAGAGCCGCACCTGATGGCGTGTCACCTGGCAGGATGAATTCCTTGGGCATCTCGATTGTTTGGCTCAGCGCGTCGGTTTGCTCTTCGAGCCAGGTCACGCGTCCCGCCTCGAAGTGAAATTGGCGCGCGTTTTCAGGCGGAGCAGCCACTTCAGCCATGATCCGGTAAAGGTCGCGTTGTGTTTCGAGCAGGAGCGGCCCACAGCGCGGATCACGCGTCGAAGCGCGTGCCAGCCCCAGCGTCGCGGAAGATTCGTCCAGCGCCCCGAGGACTTCCACACGGGCGTGATACTTCGCGACGCGTCCTTCGCCGAGCAGGCTGGTCGTTCCGTTGTCACCTTTTCGTGTGTAAAAAGACATGGGTAAATTATAATTTCAGTCAACTCTTATGGAAACCCCATTCGTGCATCATTCGGTCCTCCGGCGCTTGTATTCTGAGCATCGTCTACTGGCATTTCAGCCAGAGCCACCGCCGCCCTAGGCAAAAGGTGGTCGCTTTTGGGTTCCTGTTTTTTTGCAAAAGGTCATATTTCAACCATGACCTACATCACTTGTTTTGTGCTGTCAGGCACAATAAAATAGTTATTACTGGTAAGAATTAGTTGTTTTCTGTGAGAGGAAGGACGCCATGCAAATCACCCGTCAAGCTGACTATGCGGTTCGTGCAGTACTTCATTTGGCACGACTCGGAAACACTGAGCGTGCGGCTACCAGCATGATCGCGGAAGAGCAGAACATTCCGCCTTCTTTCTTAGCCAAGATTATTTCGCAATTGTCCATTGCCGGACTTTTACACACTTCACGCGGAGCACGAGGCGGTGTTACTCTCGGGCGCGAACCCGGGGATATCACTCTGCTGGAAGTCGTCGAGGCGATTGATGGCCCGATCCAACTTAACGAATGTGTTGGTGAGGATGGCATCTGTTTATATGAGGATAAATGTCCGCTTCGGCCTGTGTGGTGCGATGCGCAGGATGAACTGGTTGCAAGACTCAGAGGAACAAATTTTGCGCAACTGCTGACGGCGTAAAGTGAACAACAAGTTGGAAAACAAATTCCTCACAGCGTATAATTGCCGTGAGGAATTTGGCTCTCTGGGAATCGGCGTGATTAAAATCTGTTGGACACGGATGCCACGGAGTCTCACGGAAAAAGCAATAAAAATCCGTGTTTTTCCGTATCTGTCCGTGTAATCCGTGTACAACATCACGGCAACCCCAATGAACCAGGAATTTGTTATCCTCAAAATGAAAACAAGG
This sequence comes from Chloroflexota bacterium, assembly GCA_021812905.1. The sequence goes on from JAKAMM010000375.1 coordinate 2,220, forward strand.
AGTCTCCCATGTCAGGACCTCGCGCTGTGCGCGCACCGCGCGGTACACAACTCACTTGCAAGAACTGGCTGATCGAAGCGCCATATCGCATGATCCAAAACAACCTCGACCCGGACGTGGCCGAGCGTCCGCAGGATCTGGTCGTCTATGGCGGGCGCGGACAGGCGGCGCGCTCATGGGAGGCTTTCGATGCAATTCTAGAAGCGCTCAAGAATCTCGAAGAAGATGAAACGCTGCTCGTCCAATCGGGCAAGCCGGTGGCAGTGTTCAAGAGTCACAAGGACGCGCCGCGCGTTCTGATCGCAAACTCCAATCTTGTGCCGCATTGGGCCACGCAAAAACATTTCGACGAACTCGCCGCGCAAGGCCTGATCATGTACGGACAGATGACCGCCGGTTCGTGGATCTACATCGGCACGCAGGGAATTTTGCAGGGCACGTATGAAACGTTCGGCGCGCTGGCGAAACTCAAAGGTTGGGGTTCGCTCAAAGGAAAATTTTCCCTGACTGCCGGTCTCGGCGGCATGGGCGGCGCACAACCACTTGCCATCACAATGAATGAAGGCGTGGGACTCATCGTCGAAGTGGACCCAGCACGCGCCAAGCGACGCCTAGATACGGGATATGTTGATCGCGTGGTGGATAATCTAGAAGAGGCGATGACCCTCGTCGAAGAATATGTCGATAAGCAGACTCCGCTCTCGATCGGGTTGATCGGCAACGCATCTGACATTTATA
>JAKAMM010000376.1 GCA_021812905.1 Chloroflexota bacterium
GATTGCGGCAGTTTTGCTATTCCTGGATAAACAACCGGCAAACTTAATCTGTCGCCAGCAATCTCGATAAAACTTGCGTTGACCCAGCATTTGTTTTTGCCGTCCACATAAACCCAGTTGTTGCCATCCGTGCGTCCGATCAATTTGATGTTGGCTCCTTTGGCGAGACCGTATAAATAAAGATAGAACGGGCCAGGGCCAAAGCGGCAACTCAATAAATCTGCCGTGACTTGCGCTTTCAGACTTTCCACGGTTGGGATGGATGTGGGCGCGGGTGTTTCAGTTGGGACGGGCGTTTCTGTCGGGGACGGGCTGGTGGTTTCCCTTAAAGTGGGTGGAACCGCAACTGTCAGCGTGGACGTTTCGGGCGCGGCAGATGCCTCAGTCGGGCTGGCCGCTTGAAGAGGAGTCAGAGGCGTTGGCGTTATCGCAGGCGCGCAAGAGGTCAGCGTCAATACGATGAGCGATGCAAGAGCGAGAGTCTGAATCCAGTTTGTTTGCATAGAACAGATTAATTTCCCAATGCTGCATCGATCACTTTTTGGAAGGCCGCAAATGGCTGCGCTCCTTCGAACAATTGGCCGTTGATCAGGAAGGAGGGCGTGGCGCGGATGCCATCGGACTTTGCGTCAGATGCATCCTGCATTACCTGACCTTTATATTTACCCTGGCTGAAACAATCATCGAAGGTCTTTATATCCAGCCCAACACTTACCGCATATTGATGCAAGTTATCGGATGAGAAGTCACCGACGTTCTCGCCCGTCCAGTGCGAATAGAGCGCATCGTGGTATTCCCAGAATTTGCCCTGATCCCCGGCGCAATATGCGGCTTCAGCGGCGGCGGCTGACTCTGGTCCGATGAAGGCGCCAACCGAGCGATATTCATAATAGACTTTTCCGGTGACCACGTAGGTTTGAATAATTTGTTTCTCGGTCTGCTGCCAGTAACGCAGGCAATAGGGACATTGAAAATCGGCGTACTTGATGATCTTGACAGGAGCGTTCGAGTCGCCCATGGTATTGCCTTTGGTCTGGATGGATTGGTTTGAATTGGGCGCATTCACCACGGGCGTGTTAAGCCCTGTGTTGATTGTGCTGAATGTCTTGCCAATGTTTGGTACCAATACAGCCAGGGCTAGGTATCTCTATATAACAGATTCGTCACAAATGAGTCAACTTTTTATAGGCGAAAGTTGGGCCTGGAGGACGAGTTTGTCCAATTCGGCATCCAGTTCGCGAAAGGCGTGAGCTAATTGAGAGGGCAGCGCAACGGTCGTTTCGAGGGCGGCGCTGGCCACATCAAAAATGCGTTGTTGCAGCTTGGTCATCAAATACACCACTTTGCGGCCATAGGTGGTGAGGATATAGGTGTGGGTTCCGGCAATGCGAGCGATCAATCCTTTCAAGCGCAAGCGCCGCAGGTCATAACTCATTTGAGCCACGGTGTAAGATTCAGGGGCAATCCCCAACAGGGCGGGGACGATCTCGCGCACGTCAGCATTGCGAAAGCCATTTAAACTGGGCGCGAAGCGGCTCAAGGCCGCAAACAGAGCCATAATCCGGGGTTGGCCGAAGCGCAGCCCAGGAGCGCGTTGCCCGGTGTTGGTCGTGGTGGGCTCGGACACCCGGGCAAAACTTTCGGAGGAGAGCAGGCAGTCTTGACTCAACCGCTCGGTCTCCAACAAGCGGTGATTGATGGCGGCGCCCAACTGGCGCAGATAGACCCAGTTGCGCAAGCCCTTCTCCACACCAAAGTCATGAGGGTTGTTAATCGTGGTTTCGGTGCGCAAGGCGCGGTTCTCTTTAAAATACTGCTTGACCCCGGAGTGCTTATAGGTCACATGCAGCGTGGGTTGAACTCCGTTCTGCAACACCTGGGTGCGGAACTGACTCGGGGTGTTGGAGCGCACCTGTCGACCAAAGATCAGTTGTACGCGATCCGGCCGACCCAAGTCTAAATTCTCTCGGATGACCTGCTCAAAAAACTCCCGCCCGCGCACCGGACGCCTGAACACCTGGGTGCGGCTCACTTCCATCTGCCAGATGGACAGGCGGTGCTGATAGCCAGCTTTTCGGTCTGCGGCAGTCAATGGCCAGGGCAGCCGCTCCACCCACTTATCGAAAAAGGCTTGCACCTGCTCGGGTCCCAACTGATCGCAGAGGGTCTGCAGGCGCTCCGGCTGGCTGCACTTCAAGAAGCCGTTGTCCAGGGCTTCAAAGGTCAGCCGCGCTCGGTGCATTTGCTGCTTGGCCCACTCATGTCCGTTCAGATAGACCTTGACTGGATAGGGCGCATAGGCCCCGATCTTGATGAACGCCGGTCCGAACTCGCGATCCTGCAGATAGAAGTAATACGTTCGGACAAACACTGACTGCATCGAGAATTGGAACCGCACAACCTTTCCTTCTGTTTCCTTGCGTGCCTTAAAGCCCTTCATCTTCTCTTGCGCGACTCCAATGAAGACTACCCCTTCGCCCTTCGTAAACTTCTGCCGGTAGCGCACCGCCACATCGTCCTTCCGCTGCCCTTTCTCAAAATGTACCAGGGGAATGCCTTCCCCTTTGGCCAACGCTTCCACTTGAGCAGCAAAAGTCTGGGTCATCTCACCCAACAGGGCTGGCGAGGCGATTAATTGTCCCCGATGATGTTCAAGAAAGTACACCAGCCCGCCCGAAAATTGCAACGCTGGAATGTAACCATTCAAGTAAACCCGATCCACACACTCCAGGTCCAGCGACACATGTTCCTTCAGCAGTTCCGGTATCGTTAGCATGGGCTATTCCTCCATCACAGAGGATACACTCTTCGCGATCGCTCGGATAGGGCCTCAATCCTGATGACGGACTCTCTCACTCGTCGGTTTGAGGCGAAGCTTCATTAGATAAACACGTTGAACAACAATCTCCACCATAAGTAGTAGCTGTACAACTGACCGATGGA
>JAKAMM010000377.1 GCA_021812905.1 Chloroflexota bacterium
TTCCGCGTCCAACTGCGACCGACCAGCGGTGTCCACGATCATGACGGTGAATCCGCCCTTTTCGGCTTTATCAAAAGCCCGCTTCACCAATTCCGGCGGCTTGATATTTAAATCCGCTTCGACGGGGACATCAATCCGTTCGCCGAGTTGCTGCAATTGTTGAACAGCCGCCGGACGATACGGGTCGCCCGCGACCAACATCACGCGCTCCCCTTTCGAACGCAGAATGCGCGCCAACTTTCCTGACGCAGTCGTTTTACCGGAACCCTGCAAACCGACCATCATAATCACGCGCGGTTTTGGCCCGGTCATATTTAATGGCGCAGGTTCGCCAAGCGTGGCGATCAATTCTTCATTGACGATCTTGATCACCTGTTGACCAGGATTCAGCGCCTTTGAAACTTCCGCGCCGATGGCACGTTCGCGCACACGCGCAATAAAAGTTTTGACAACACTAAAATGCACGTCCGCTTCAAGCAAGGCGAGACGAACTTCGCGCATCGCCGCGTCTACATCCGCTTCGGATAATTTTCCGCGTCGTCGGAGCTGGTCAAAGACCTGGTTGAGTCGTCCGGTGAGAGTTTCAAACATGATTCCCTTTCAGAGTAGGCCGGCATTGTAGTGCGGGAGCAGGTTGAGGTCAAGAGGGCCCACCCCACGTGACATTTCTACTTTGGGTTGACAGAGGGCCCATCCCACGGCAACGATAAAGTAAATTGGAATGCAAAACAGGCGCAGGGATTTAGTCGAACCGCACTTTTCCAATAAACCAAAACTGTGATTGACAAAGCGCCTTGTATCATTTATGCTCATACCAGCCGCACAAAGGAGGCTCCATGAAATACTTTGAGATGACCCCTGAGGAACGCAACCGATTTCTATGGTGGGCAATCCCTGCGCTGGTGCTCGGTGTTTTGATTTCCTTATTGATTCAGAAACCCGTTATCGGCGTCATACGATTGAACGATGCCATCAATGCATTTACAGCCAAAGACCTCATCACACAGATCACTTATGCGCGTGAACATCCGGAAATCCGCGCCATAGTTTTGATTCTCGATAGCCCCGGCGGTACCGTCGTGGACACAGAAGCCGTTTACATGGAGCTGTCGCGGCTGCGCGCAGAAAAGCCAGTCGTGACCTGGGTCAGCGGCATGGCCGCCAGCGGAGCCTATTATTTATCTTCAGGAACGGATTATGTTGTAGCCGTTCCAGCCTCGGAAGTTGGCAACGTGGGCGTGATCGGTTACCTGCCGCCCACTCCATTTATCTTTGAAGATATCATCTCAACCGGGCCTTACAAACTCTGGGGGTCGCCGCGTGATACCACCGTGCGCGAGATCGAGATGCTCAAACAAGGCTTTTATCAAGCCGTCAAACTCGGACGCGGCGACCGTTTAAAAATCGGCCCGGATGTTCTTTTGCGCGGACAAATCTGGCCGGGAAGCGAAGCCCTGCGCCTCGGACTCATAGACCAGCTTGGCTCCGAGACCGACGCGTATAACCAGGCCGCGGCCATAGCACATATCTGGAATTACAGCATAAAAGATTTGTACAACGTGGCAATTGTTCATCCAGGCACCACCTACGCGTCTGGATTTTTCCTGCAAACCAAGGAAGGCGTGATCTTACCCTATCCATCTCGTCCGGGTCTGTACATGCTTTACATTCCGCAATTGCCTGTTGAGCAAAAGTAGGAGGATGCCATGAACCGCAAAACCATTACCATCATTCTCGCATTGTTCATCCTGCCCATCGTCCTGCGCTTCGCCTGGTATTTCCCCGGCTTCGATCTTCCTCATAAAATCCAAACACCGGACTACGCCAGCTTGAAAATGCCGCAGGCACCCATCTCCACGCCGCAGCCTGAAGACATCAAACAAAAAGGCGGCGTGGTCTTGCTGGATTATTCACACAGCAACCAATTCCGGCCCAGCGAGTTTCAAGCGATGGCCGATGCGCTGACTCGCCGCGGGGCACGCGTTGAAATAAATACAGACACGGCAAAATTAGAATCGCAATTGAAGGTTGCCAGTTCATACATAATAATTTCACCTTCTATCAATTTCACTGCGGATGAGACCCGCTTCATCCTGGACTTCGAGCGGCGCGGCGGACGATTGGCCTTTTTCACTGACGCAACACGCGGTCTGGTTTATACTGATTACACCAGCGGTTCGCCCGTGATCCTCCCGGATACGGACATCGTTAATCCTTTGCTTGAATCGTTCGGCATCAGTTTCAACAATGACTATCTCTACAATCTCACCGACAACGAAGGCAACTTCCGCAACGTGTTCTTCGAGCAGTTTGGCAAATCCGATCTGACGTGGGGTCTGAAAAAGATCACGCTGTATGGCGTTCATTCCGTGAAAACAGATTCAGGGTTGGCCCTGCTGGTCGGCGGCGACAAAACTTTCTCGTCCGGGACCGACGCGATGCCCGGGAACGATTCGAAGCAAGGTTGGGCCGCGTCCGCTTTGAGCGCGGACGGAAACGTGTTAGCTGTCGGCGATTTCACTTTTATGCAGACACCATATAACACCGTTGCCGATAACAACATACTTGTCAACAACGTCGCAGACTTTCTCATCGGAGGCACACACCAGGTCACCCTGGCTGATTTCCCGTTTGTGTTCAACGGAGCCACAGCCAGCATCCTTCCGACCTCCAACGTGCAGATGACGGCGGAGATGACCGGCGCGCTATCGCGCCTGCAGGCCGAATTGAAAACGTTGAATGTGGATATGAAAATCAGCGAGACTGCGCCGGATAGCGGCAACGTGATCGTGCTTGGCACTTTCTCGCCCAGCGACGATCTGGCAAAATATATTGATGCATTCAGTTTAAAGTTGGATGGCACCAGTGAGTTTGTTGAAGTCCCGCAATTCGGAAAGCTCGGACGGGCAGGTAATGGCATTCTTTTATTCAGCGCCGGC